>JAISPL010000015.1 GCA_031274925.1 Syntrophobacterales bacterium
TGATTTATGCACTATTCCATTGGGATACGCTGATTGACAGCCAATAAACACCAATGTTACAATAATTGAAAGTGTAAAAATTGCACGGCGAGTTTAGATAAATTTTCTACAAATTGCCCAAATGGGCTTCTACCGAGGAGGTAGAATTATTCACAACAAAATATTTTACGGCTTAGGTCATTAAAAATACCTGTGCAATTTTGGACAGGTATCGACCCCAACCCACCGCGGGGCACCGAATATCTCTCGTCTGAGAGTCGTGCAATTTTGGACACTTGTTTACCAATTTTCACTCTTGTGAACTTTTTACATTCTAAATCGTTTTAGTATAAGTGCGGAGATGTTGCCTGTGAAGAAAATTATTTTTAGTTAATATTTATAGCCCATGTATTTGCCGAGAAGGTTGAATATCGTAGCAATGGGCAAGTTAGCTCCATAAGCAATGAACAGGTTGAATACCATTCAAATGGTCAAAATACGTTCAATCGGCAAGTAATTTTTCGTGCTAAATATAGAAAAAAGTTTGGTAAAGATGAATGCATCGCCAACAGGAGGCAAGCCCGCGATGTCAATTTCCCGAAACGGGCAGAATTCCTACCCCAGGACCACCCGTAAAAAACCCCCCGAATTTCTCTGGACTATGCTATACTGATCTCCTGATGGACAATCGAAAAAAGACTGGCATAATCTTCATAATAATAGGTGTTTGTATTCCATTGCTGGCCTTACCGTTCGTTTCTGGATATTCGAAGGATAAGGGTTTTATCGACAACTTTTACAAAATAGGGATTCAAATCAGGGGAGATGCAGAAAGCAACATCGGTAACAAAGGATTCGCAAACCTTGAGAACATTAAAGGAAAGCGGCCAAAATTCTCCAAGCTCATTCCAAAGAGAATACCTCTCAGGCTTTTTTTTGTTATCACGCTGATCTTTCTGTACATGGGTATTACACGTATCGCGCCCCCTGGCCGGGAACACGACGAAGAACCGACAAAAAAGGGATAGATCGGCAACATCTCTCAAAAACGCTCCCGGACGTTCGGCATGTAAGTCTAAAAGGGACGAAGATAACCAGGCAAGTATCCTACTATATCTAGCTTAAGAACCCCCTGCAGCAAGCTGCAGGGGGTTCTTGTTTTGTATTAATGTGGGATGGACAAGAGCACTGTTAGAATAAGGATACCACTAGGGCATGGCAGATTCATTACCATATAGTGTGTTCCAGGTAAAGTACAAGGAAATCTTTTTCTGGATGACAAGGTTGGTATAGATAAGAAAAAGAAACTGCCGCGGGCGCAGAAGAAAGAGATGGAGTGGGGGTTTGTAATTTCAGGCTACGCATCACACCACACGTAGAAAGCCTTAAAAGCGCTTTTAAGGTGGTAAATTCTGGACGGATGAATACTCTTATGTGGCAACGGTCGGAAAAGAGAGCTTAATGGAAGAGTACGTTGAAAAACAAGGGGCACCAAAGAGAGGACTTTAAGCATGCTTTTTAATACCCTGCAAGCTTGCAGGGTGCATTCTCCTGTTTAAGGTCTGCCAAAACAATATACAGGCGTCACCAGTTTCGCCGGGAATCAGTCCTCCCCCTCCCTATGACTTGATTCTGTAAACGTAACAACACGAAGCCCTTTTCCTATAAGGAAAAGGGCTTCGTTTAATAGCTCGCACTTTATCTTACTTCAATAAAGATATTATGCTTTCTTTGCTTTCTCTGGGAACAATTTCTTCATGGCAAAACTGTTAATATTCAGAAGAAGCCATAGGATACAGAGGACGATGAAGACGCCCGCAAACCGTATAAGAAGCGTGCTCATAATCCACGTCATGTTATCTCGTGTAATCTTCACTGACGTCTTATCCCCACCAGTCTTTGAGATACCGATGGAGTGCCAGTTAGCCCCCCCTTGATCCTCAATATACATCTGTTCCTTCCAGTCCCTGTACTTTAAATCTTTCTCTTCCTCTTTTAGTGATTCCTTGTACCATTGCAGAACGTTTTCATATGGCTGATTATACTCTATTACCTGAGACGTCTTCTCCGTGCTCAACACCTTACCTTCCGGCATCACAGGGGCATCCCAAGGCGCCTCGCCCTTTGCCCATGCATGCAAAGATGATGGTAAAAGAGCTACTCCTCCCAACATCAGGCTGACGATAAATATTATATAGACAATTTTTTTCATATATACCCTCCTCATTTACTCAAACATAGACAGGAGCATGCCGGCAGCGGCCGGTGAGCCGATTGACCCGGCGAGACAGGCGGCCATTGCATGCATGAGCAGGTAGTTTTTCTTGTCATACTGCTGTCCAATGATCTGCGAAAGTCTGGGAGCCATCGGGATCGCTGAAACACCTGAGTTACCGATCAGAGGATTGACCTTATCTTTTGAGACCATGTTGATGATTTTTACCGTAATGATTCCACCGGCTGTACATACGACGAAATCAAGAAGGCCAAGAGCGAAAACAAGCATGGGTTTGTAGGTCAGGAATACATGAGCCTGCATAGAGGCTCCAACACTTAAGCCCAGAAAAATAGTCACAATGTCCATCATAGGATTTGCGGCTGTATCTGTTAGACGTTTCACCACGCCGCTCACTCTCATAAGGTTACCGAACAGGAGCATACCCATTAAAGGCATAACCATCGGGACCATCAAAGCAATGATGCCACCGCAGATAAGAGGAAAGAGAATCAATTCCGTCTTGGAGCATTTTCTTCCTATCTTCATCCTGATGAGCCGCTCTTTCGGGGTCGTCATCATTCTCATAACGGGCGCCTGAATAATGGGCACCATGGACATGTAGGAATATGCGGCCAGCGTATTCGCACTGAGAAGATGTGGGGCCAACTTGGCCGTAAGATATATTGTCGTCGGACCGTCTGCGCCACCAATAATACCGACGGAAGCAGCTTCTTTAATCGTGAAACCCGCCAAGATCGTTCCTGTGAAAGTTACAAAAACGCCCAACTGTGCCCCAGCGCCGATAAGGAGCATTTTCGGGTTGGAGATCATAGGTTCAAAGTCCGTCATCGCCCCAAGTCCGAGAAATATAAGGCAGGGGATTACCTCCCATAGAATTCCGTATTTATAAAAAAATTGCAGCAGTTGGGGCTGGCCGCCTTCCTCAAACCCAAACAGGGGGGTATTTGGAAAGTTAACCAGGAATATTCCAAATCCGATGGGCAGAAGAAGTAAAGGCTCAAAATCCTTCACTATTGCCATATAGAGGAAAAAGCACCCTATTGCCCACATGACGACATGCTGCCAAGTCAACGTCGGAAACCCCGTCGTATGGAGCGTGCCAATAAGCAGATCCCAAATTTCGTTAAAACTCATCAATAACCTCCTTAAAGTAAAAATTTTCGTGAAATAATTCTAGTCCCAAAGTGACCAAATCCAAGGGCAGGAGGAGCCCGGACTCAATCACCGAACCAGAACTTTGAAATCAGCAAATCAGCATACTATTGTTGATATTAATGAAATATTTCACTTATCTATTTTTGTTTTAACGATATATTATTCCGCACCCCATGTCAACTTTTTATTTTCGGAATCTTACTGCAATTTTCTCGCATACATTCCATTTGGCGAAAGACCTGATGATTTACTCCGATTTCAGTCGGACGGGCATCCGAAAGGCGTATCACGGCGAGCTATCTAAAAAGGAATCGATAAGTCGAGAAAAAACAGGCTTAAGACATAGATACCGGCAATTCGATATGGCACCTCCCATTTGAATCATCCGTCCGTTCCGTGTTACAATTATTCATGCGTTACAGAACTGATTCCACGATCTCTGCCAGTTCAACCGGGGAGGACGGACCACATTCCGTGACTATCCTGAAAGCAGCGACAGAATGAATCCATCTGTACGCCGTTCATTTGTGCGGGATTTGATCATCTTCTGGCTCGTGGTATTTCTCGTGGTCCTGACTTGGCGCCACAATATGGCAGTCATGGCGATCCTGGTAGCGGCCTACCTGACCAGATTCTATTTTTGGCCAGATAAAGAGGATCATATCTTCTATCTGGCAGGAGCGATTGTAGGACCGGCCGCAGAGATTGTCGCCACCCATGCGGGCATATGGAGCTACACCCTGCCTTCCTTTCTTAATATACCTGTGTGGCTTCCCTTTGCATGGGGTTTTGCAACGGTCATTATAATAAGGATCGGGCAGGCTTTCGTAAAAACATGACAACATGATAAAGGTGTGCTGTTCGGATCAACAAGAGCAAAGAGCCAAATGGTTTCCACGAAAGAAAGGATAGCCCTTTCTAGGATTAAAGGCCAGTCACTTCCTCAATCACACCGAGAAGCGCTTCGCTTGTTTTCTCCCTGAATGCTTTGTCCCGAAGAGGCTTGGCCCCCGGCAGCCCCCGTGTGTACCAGATGAAAAATTTTCGAAAACTGCTCACCCCCCGGCTCTCACCGTGGTGGGCCACAACCAGATCAAGATGATTCTTCATTACCGCCGCTACTTCCCGGGCATCAGGCCGGTAAGAAATCCGGTCATTCCGAAAGAACCCGATTATCTCCTTGAATATCCATGGATTGCCTAGCGCTCCCCTGGCGATCGCGACTCCGTCGCAGCCAGTTTCGTCAAACATGGTTTTTATTGAGCCTATGGTAAGATTGTCCCCGCTTGCGATGACAGGTATTTTCAACGCCTGTTTCACTTCTCTGATTATGCGGTAGTCGACAGTTCCGCTGTAGCCCTGCATCTTCGTCCTGCCATGAATGAAGAGCGTACCAATACCTGCGTCTTCCGCAAGAAGGGCCACTTCTTTTGCATTTACTGAATCGGTGTCCCACCCTGCCCTTATTTTCACGGTCACCGGAATATTCGAACGGCGAACAAGCCCCCTAAGGATCTTCTTTAGGTTGTAAGGATCTCTGAGCAACGCAGCGCCCATACCTTTGCGTGTGACTTTTGTTGTCGGGCAAGCCGCGTTGAAATCAAGAAGGTCGAATCCACCTTCGTGCAGCAGATCAACGGCCCTCCAGAGATAATCTTCATCATTACCCACCAGTTGAACGCCAAGGGGCCTGTCATCCTGGCTTGAGGAGAGCATGCGACAAGTCCTTTTGTCGCCATTGCTCAACGCCTTTGCATCAATCATCTCCGTAAAAGCAAAGGGAGCCCCAAAACTGCGCGTTATGGCACGGAAAGGGAGATCGCTTACACCCGCCATGGGCGCGACCATACATGGGACAGGCAAAGCGAGGCCGCCAATAACCAGCATCATCTATTTTAGACCGGAATAATTAAGACGTCAAATACAGAAGAATTTCAGACGGCAATCCCCACAAGGACCGGCCATGGTGGCCGGTCCTTTATTGCCTTCAACAACCTCAACCTGCTTACGGGTATGCGTATGCCCTGGGCGCAGGTGGATAGTAATAGGTATGGGGAGCGGGAGGGTAATAGTATGCTGGGGGCGGAGGCGGCGCGTAGTAAACCGGAGGCGCCATAGCGGCTCCGATAAGTCCGCCCAGTACGAGTCCTCCCACCACAGCGCCGGCAACACCCAACCCATGGGCGCTGTGGTGCCCGTGATAATAACCGCGCCCGTATCCAAAGCCCCGAGCCTCACTCATGACTGGCACGCTCACCGCGAAAAATATGGCCAAAAGAGAGGTAATTACAAGTGTCTTTCTCATGCGAACCCCCTGTGGTATCGTAGTGGCGACTTCAATGCATCCGCCATTGTTATTTAAGGTTGCAAAAAAAATGCCATATACCTTACCATGCATAATTGATTCAAATTACGCGCAATGTCCTAAAATATTGTCTCCCGGGCACTACGAAACAGGAAAGAATTGTCGAAATCAATAGATAGGGGCGACAAGATCGTCGCATGACGACCGTTATGATATTTGTGAAACTGCCGAGTCCAGCACAAAAGAATAAAGATGGGAGGGATTCTGCTCCGCCCCATCCTTTAATTGTAACGTGAATTAACCCTTATCGTTCAGTCAATCTTTGATGCCAGCCAGTCGCTTTGCTGCCCGTTTCTTGCTCTCCAAGTCGGTCTCGCGGAGAATTGTTACCCTGTGGGCTTCCGGTGAACCTCCACCATGGATATCGGATATGGTATCCGCACTTTCCATCGCCATCTTCTCGACCAGCCTGTACATTTTAACCCTATTCTCCGTCGGTACATTGCCCACACCCTTGAGATACTTTCTCAACAAATCACCGATCTCTGGGTTGTCAAAATCTCTGTCCGACGGCAGATCGGCGACGAACCCTCCGGCAGCGTCTACCATAAGCCTTATGGCTTCCGACATCTCCTTGCCTTCATGAATCTTAGAGGCATTCGCGAGCACTGTATCGATAAAGTATGTCCCTGAAGGCTGCTTCTTTCCCTCATATGAGGAAGCAAGGCAACAGCCGTAGAGAGTCTCTGCCCTATGGACCATGTCGACAACTTTTTGTTTCAGGTGCCCCGCTTTCGCGGTTCCGTTATAATCCATCAAAGTAAGGGCTGCACCGACCATGCAATCAATCTTTCCGGATTTGCATCCGCCGTGACTCTGGCGATGGAGGGAGGAAAATTTCACCACCATATCCTGAGCAAATTCCGTCTCACCGCACATAAACACTCTCTCCCAAGGTACGAATACATCATTAAAAATAATGGTCGGGCAGTATTTTGAATAGTATACATTACCGATATCGCATCCGTCTAACTCGCGCATATCCAGAGTTGACCTCCCCACCACATGGATCAATCCTTTAGTGTCGGAAGGTACAGCAAATGACACGGCATAGTCCGTGTCGGCTTTACCCATTGCTCTAGTGGGAAGGACAATAATCTCATGGGACGAGAGGGACCCAGTCTGATGGGCTTTTGCTCCTCGGACTACAATGCCGTCGTCGCGCTTCTCAACAATGCGGAGAAACATATCTTTGTCAGGCTGTTCATGGGGATTAAGGGAACGGTCGCCTTTTACGTCCGTTACGCCTGCATTGCCCGTGAGGTCGTTCTTCTGCATATATTTAAGAAATTCGGTAAAATTCTTGTGATAACTGGTACCGTATTTCTTGTCGATATCATAGGTCACAATGGAGAGGCTCGACAGACAGTCCAGACCCGTACACCGCTGGTGGCAGGTCCCCACAAAATTGGCCATTTTACGATTGACCTTAACTCTTGCAACAAGGTCTTCAATGCTTGAAGGGGGCAAATTGAACCTGCTTACCGGCTCGTTAATAAGGGGGCTTACAGTTACGAAAAGGTCACGGTTTTCTTCTTTGCCAGCCATTTCATACGTAGCTGCCGTCGCCTCAATGCCGGCGCGGAGCCTGGGGTTGTCCACTATGTTTGTCAGGCGTTCGCCGAACATATATGCCGTCGGTTTCAGAGCTCTTATTGATTCGATATACTCCTCTTTTGTTTTAAGACCCATACCTGTACCTCCTTAAATGTTTAAACTCTTATATCCTTTAAAATTCGGATCGTTCCTGTTCCGCAAGCATCTTCTTCACACTTGACAGAACCTGCACTTTCACATTAGTGATGTGGTTTTTGACAATGGTCTGGGCTCTTTCCAGACTCCTGAGAGCGACGGCATCATATATTTCCTGGTGCGCCTGGTCGGTGGAAGTAAGCGACGCTACCGGAAAATAATTTCCGCCATACTTGAGGAATAACATTTCGAAGACATTCTGCAGTATTCTTATCTGTGTGGCTTTTCCGGAAAGGGAGGCCAGCGTCATATGGAACTCCCTGTTTTTGAAAAGCCGCTCTTTCAAATAGAATTCCCTTTCCGCCGACAAATGAGCGTCCAGTGTGGTCTTAAGTTCCCGTAACCCTTTCTTGTCAATGCGCTGGATAATGGCTGGAACTAAAGAAGGCTCAATAAGCTCTCTCAATTCATAGAGTTCCTCCATTTCCTTGAGACTGAAAGGTGCCATGGAGTAGCCTCGGTTCGGTTCATGGCACACAAAGCCCTGCAACTCCAGCCATTTCAGGGCCTGTATAATAGGTGTGGGGCTCAGTTGGAGCCGCTCGGCCAGATCCCTGTAGGCTATCCTCTGTCCCGGGATAAGCTCCTTACTATACAGCATCCGCCGGATCCCCTGATAGGCTACCTGACTGCTATCTTCCTGTGATTTCGTATTAGGTTCTGTCTTTCGCTGTGCCATGATTAATTATAATTCAATTAAATTAAATTTGCAATTATATTTTTGTTTTTTTCGTTCTTTATTTGTAGCCGGACCTGTCTCTCCTATCATGGGATACTCTCATTCTCGCCTGATAGACCACCTCCGCATCGGCCCGTGACGGCTCACCAATCTATATGTCTGGTTGTTGGCCGCGAATACCTGCTTTTTTAGAATGGTGAAGCCGAGGTGGCCCACTTATTCAAATAAGGCGGGTGGTCCGAAAGGTATGGGATGTGTGACATGAATATAATTAAATATTAAATTTTCTTTGTCATTGACTTTCTTCCAAGACAATCATATAATTACGGGATATTGTGAGGATATGCATACTTTGGATATATCCGTAAAATTAGCTTGTAAGGAATAGATAGCTATGAGACTTCATGAATACGAGGCGTTAGATATTTTTGAGCAATTCGGTATTCCCGTTCCACGGCGGGGCCTGGCAGGAACAATGCACGAGGCTCTTCACATGGCGGGAGAGATAGGATATCCGGTCATGCTGAAAGCCCAAGCGCTGGTCGGCGGGCGAGGCCTTGCCGGAGGTATTAAGACGGCAGCCTCCCCGGACGAGCTGAAAGACGCAGCCGATGCACTCCTTAATTCCGATATTAAAGGGTTACCTGTCCGTAAGATTCTTGTTTGCGAGAAAGCTGAAATTGCCAAAGAGCTTTATGTGGGTATCACAATAGACGGCTATTCCGGCAAACCAATTATCGTAGTAAGCACCGAAGGCGGGGTACGTATCGAAGAGACAGCCATGATGTCCCCTGAAAAGATTGCGGCAATTCATATCGACCCTTCTTTCGGGTATTATCCTTATCAGGCACGATCTCTGCTCCGGATGCTCGGACTCAAGCAACAGCTCATAACCGCCTGGACCAACGTAATCGGTCAATTATATGAAGTAGCCTTGCGTTATGAGTCTCTTATCACGGAGATAAATCCCCTCGTAGTCCTTCCCAACGGAGGGTTACTGGCTGTCGATGCCGTTCTGGAAGTAGATGATTCTGCGCTCTCCAGGGTCCGACGACCCCTACCCGACCGTATCGACAGGATTGAAAACCCTCTAGAGAAGAGAGGCAGAGAGATCGGGGTCACATATGTCGATCTCGATGGAGATATCGGGATTATCTCATCAGGAGCCGGACTCGGGATGGCATCCATGGACATCATCAGGGAAAAGATGAAACCCGCCAACTTCCTGGAAACAGGAGGTGGGATCACGGCAGATCTGCTTTATCGGTGTATGGAGCTAATCATGAGAAAGCCAAGGCTCCGCGGTATACTGATCAACGTTTACGGCGGCATCAATCCAATACATGAAGGCGCCAAGGGAGTCGTCCGCTACATTCAGGAACATAATGTGAAGCTGCCTATAGTCGCCAAGGCTTTGGGGAACAGACAGGAGGAGACATGGGAGATTTTTCGATCCGCCGGTGTACACGTGGTGACCGAGACGGCCACAGAGAGGGCTGTAGATAAATTATACGAGTTGGTAGGAGCAGGTTGAAAGCATATCAAATGCCATTAAAATCTGTTTTTATATTGAAAGTACTAACAAAAATTAACTGAGGTCTATTCATGGGCATATTGATTGACGATTCCACCCGTGTCATCGTACAGGGGATCACTGGCCGCATCGGGAGTACACAGACTCACTGGATGCTCGAATGTGGAACGAAGGTTGTGGGCGGCGTTACCCCGGGCAAGGGGGGGTCTACGGTGGAAGGGGTACCTGTCTTTGATAGCGTTCAGGAGGCTGTGAAAGAAACAGGAGCCAACGCATCCGTTTTTTTTGTCCCAGCGGCATTCGTCCTTGATGCCTTCCTTGAAACCATCGACGCAGGAATAAAGCTTATCGTGATAGTTCCAGAACACATCCCCGTGAAGGATGTAATCAGGATGCGCGACTACGCCGCACAAAAAGGAGTCTTCGCGCTCGGTCCGACTACACCCGGTATCCTTGTCCCAGGAAAGGGTAAAATGGGCATTATGCCCACCTCTCTCTTTGCTCCGGGCCGCGTAGGCATCATCTCCCGGAGCGGCACGCTCTCCTATGAATTTGCCGGCATCCTCTCGGAGTGCAATGTAGGCCAGAGCACCGTTATCGGTATGGGCGCCGACCCCGTTGTGCTGAGAAATCTCGCCGACATCCTTGAGCTCTTCGAGGAGGATGAGAACACCGACGCCGTGATCATTGTCGGAGAGGTAGGAGGTGAACAGGAAGAAAAGGCGGCCGGCTTTATATCCAGAAAAATGACAAAACCAGTTGCAGCATACATCGCCGGACGATATTCACCTCAGGGGAAACGCATGGGCCATGCAGGCGCCATCGTCAGAGGTTCTTCCGGCACAGTAGAAGGGAAACACGATGCCATGCGTGCCGCAGGGGCTGAGGTTCTTGAAAGTCCTATCCAGGCCACCGACTGGGCCAGGAAGCATAAACTCAGGTAGAACGCCATCATTGGGTTCGGCAGTTTAGAACATCAGCGACAATTCTTCAAAAGAACAATGAATAGAAGTTTTCTGGAGTCATGACCCCAAAACCAAATGCCACTTGGTGTGTCTATGTGCTTCAATGCAGGGACGGTTCTCTTTATGTAGGTTTGACCAACAATCTCGCAAAACGGCTCGCGTGTCACGACACCGGGAAAGGCAGCAAATACGTTAGGTCACGACGGCCTTTCCAGCTTGTGAAGGTGATTTCATGCCAATCAGCTCGGGAAGCATATCAGTTGGAGTACCATTTAAAAAAGCTCACGAGGGAAAGAAAGATAAGACTGCTCTGTCTTGGCGATTCAATCCCTCCGGCCTCCGTCGCCGATGAAACCTCCGAGGCTTAAAGTGAAAGAAGCGTTGCCTCTCGACTGGCCCATGTTGTGGCCTTTTTGATTTGAGCCTATTTAGGCTATACTTAAAGATACTGCAACATTCAGCGGTCAATTCTTATGAAAATCTTTCTCTTTCCAAGCCCTACTCCCGCTCATTTGGTCGTCAAGAGCTTCACCTGAGTGATACTTCCTTCTGTAATATCATTGGATGCAATCACTCTCCTGACAGGGTCCATCAGTCCAGTCCAAGAAGAAAATTGAAATCTTCGCGCGTTATGGCCTTACCGGAGCTTCGCTCCGGAGCATCCATAAGAACACGGTAAAGACTCAGCTTTCGCTGTTTGAGGGCCATCATCTTTTCTTCCACGGTGTGTCTCATGAGAAGTCTTGTCACGATTACCTTGTTTTTCTGACCTATTCTGTGAGACCTGCTCGAAGCCTGACTCTCCACCGCTGGGTTCCACCAAGGGTCAAGGTGAAACACGTAGGCAGCCCGGGTCAGATTCAGCCCCTGTCCTCCGGCTTTCAGACTGAGAAGAAAGACCGAGGTACCTTCGCATGCCTGAAACTCTTCGACGATTTCCTTTCTCTTAATGACTGGTGTAGTACCGTCGAGTCTAAAAATACGAAAATCTTTCGCCCGTAATTCATTTTCCACGAGGTCGAGAAATGAGGTAAACTGAGAAAAAACAAGGGAACTGTGAGATTCTACACCCAGTTCTTCCAACTTATCCACAAGGAACTCTATTTTGGGAGACAATTCTTTATGGGTATGGGCAAGAAGGTCGGGGCTCAGGCATATCTGCCGGAGTTTCATGATAGCTGTCAGCGCGATGATCCGTGCCTGAGACGAGGTCTTGCTACTGTAGGCCTCATCAATCGTCGATCTTACCTCTTCCACTGTCCTGTTGTAGAGCTTTTTCTGACGCTCCGTAAGCTCCAAGTATACATCATATTCGACCTTATGGGGCAGATCCTTCAGGATGCGCTCCTTGGTCCTCCTGAGCACAAATGGTCTTGTCCGCTCTGTCACGACAGGAAGAAACGACCCCATTTCCTGCCTGGCCTGTCTTTGAAACTCCCTGTACTCACCCAACAAGCCAGGTAAAACAAGGTCCATAATCGAAAAATACTCACTTATGTGATTTTCTACAGGGGTTCCGGTCAAAGCTACTTTGAAAAACCCTTTTAACTGGCGAACCGCACCTGTCGTCCCTGCAAATATGTTCTTGATTGCCTGCGCCTCATCGAAGATGATAACGTTAAAATGAATATTTTTCAGTTTTTCAATATCTCTCCTGACAAGGCCGTAGCTGGTCAGAACTACATCATACCCTTTGAGAATCGTGGAACGTTCTTTGCCACGATACACATATACTGTAAGGTCAGAATAAAACCTCTCGATTTCTTTTTCCCAGTTGAACAGAAGGCTCGGCGGCATGACTACCAGAGATGGATTGGAATCGTCCGCAGTTGCCAAAACTTTCCGTTCCTTTATGGCGCCGAGAAGGGCGAGCGCCTGAATCGTCTTCCCAAGCCCCATATCATCCGCCAGGCAGGCTCCGAACCTATGCTCATAAAGAAAACTCAACCAGTAATACCCCTCTTTCTGATACTGCCTCAGTTCCGATTTGAGGCCCGAAGGTTGGAGCTTCTTCTCAATCTTGTCGAACTGGGTGAGGCGTGACATAATCTCCTTGTCAAGTGGCGTAAATCTTACAGAAATACCTCTCTTCTGTAGCATAAACAGTTCTATAATCCTCAGTCTAGGGACGGAAACGATCTCCCTGGCCGAAGAATTTTTTCCGGCTTTTCCGGATGTATCGCCTAGGCAGGCAATGGCCGAAAGGTTCTCCAAGACCTTCCTGTCGAGGATTTGCACGACGCCATTACGGTAAACAACTCCCCTTCCTAGAATCGCCTTCTCCCAAACCTCCTTATCAAGGATCAGTCCGTTACACCGTATCTCAGGTTTGAGTTCAAACCAGTCGATTGTCCCTTTCGTCGCATCAATCTCTATCTCCCACTCGGCAGACTCAATCGGGTGGTCGTCCACCCTAACCTCAATGCCATGCTTTTTCGCGAGACTGTCAAGAGAGTAAAGATGTCCGATAAACTCTTCCTCTTTAACTATCATCATTGAATCATCGAGAATAACGCGTTCGAAAATCTCGGAGCCGAATACCTGGAACGGTATGTAGAAAAGAAACAGTTCTTTCGCTCTATCCGGCGTCAGGAATTGCCAGCTCTGCTCCGCGGAATGCAATCGAACCTCCGCAGTCTTCGTTTGCGCGGAGGCTTCCCTGATCAACCTGCGAGCCATGGAGGCAAATTTGGTTTTACCGAATGTCCTTTCGTTGATCGCCTTCTTTAATGTCTCATCCAGCGCTTTACGATTCTGGTCCAATGTCAGAGCCTGAAAGAACATCTCGTAAAGGATGGGTTTTCTTTTTTTTGTGCGTAGCGAAACCGGTATCCGTCCCCATTCCACCGCCCTTATGAATGACAAAACTCCTCTTGAAGGTTCGAATGAGTAACCTCCCACTCTAAACTCAGGCTTAATAACAAATTCTCGCCCGTTATCCCCATGTCTTGAAACCATTAATCTGTAATCTGAGACCGGCGGAAAAACAGGTTCCGATTCCACCCCTTTTACTTTAAACACCGCAGACGGGCCCATCCCTCCTTCGGTCAAGCCGGAGAAAGAAAGATAAAATTTCCTGAAAATGTGTTTTGGAATACGAAGAACCCCATCTTTCACGTCTTTGTCTGCCGTTGATATGCAGGGGTCATGACGACAGAGATCCCTTATTGAATTCCACAGTTCCCATCCGTGTCTCTCTTTTACGTAACACATTTTCGTACGGTCCGAGTTAAAGGCAAAGTTCCCGATGAGAGCCGACGGGCGTGAGTCTCCGGCCATGGAGCATCCTTTTCTCACCAAAATATCGGTCCTGGAAGTATCAAACTCCGTCCATGTTGTGCAAACCAGATTATCATACCAATCAATCCTGTGCACCGCATTGCCGTCATCAAAAAAAACGGGATAATCTTTCCCCCATTTTCTCAGGAATATTGAAAGAGGAAGAGACATATCCTCTCTCCGTATGAAACTCACAAGATACGCAAGTTCTGCTGGCAACAACTCTGTGTTTGACGTGGAATCTACCCGCCGACCGTCTCTTTCCACGTAAGCCTTGAGCCTTCCGCTAACACCCTCAAGGATGATCTTGAATAAGGGTACATTCTCCGCCGATACACCTTCAAGTTGCCCAGCCGTCTTCATAAAAGGAAGCCTCGAGGAACCCGTCCGGTTCCTCAGAGAGACTCCCCATGACTTTCCCAATGGCTCCTTTCGTAGACCTGCGAGCAGGTGTTCCCTGTATTCCAAGTCCTCAACCGTTATCTTGAAAATATTCGGCTTCAGGAGATGAATTATAGTGAGAAGAGCGCACACCGTATGCTCGCAGCTACTCTGAGAAATATATGTCTTGCATGAGCAGCGCGGCAACACTTTCGATGCTTCCAGGGAGATGTGAACGGATATTCCATTCCCGTCCGCCACATTCACCGTCAGAACCCCTTTGCCCTCAACCCATTCGATATTCTCAACCTTGTCCCCTGCATAAAGCAGGAAACCCTTGAAGATCGTTCTCTTCTCGACGTTAGCATAGACGGTGTTAGGGGGCAACGACTTCACGGCATTAAGAAGGGTATTTTCCGGGTCAGTAAATATCATACTCGACTTATTCTCAAGGGTAAGCGTTATATTTAACATATCCATTGCCCGTTTTTCAATTGCACCCTCCATTCCCCTGTCCCCCCTCCACTCCCGACCATCTATTCCCCAATATCACCCTTGCATCAAAGGGAGAGGGATCTTTTCTCTCCCGTTTCTCTATTACGGCAATACGCCTCTTCTCTGTGGGAAGCGGGATCTCTTCGCTTCAGGGCAAATTGCAATCCTGCTGAACCTACATTTCATCTCGCATTTCATCCAGAGGATATGGTCGTGTTTCTGAAGAATCTCCTATTCAAAGGAAGTTGGAAAGAGATTCCTGTAATCGCTGCAATCCAAACAGGGTTTCGTGTAAGTTTTCTAAAGATGGAAAATCCGCTGCACGAGCCTCAGAAAAGTTCCGAGAATGCAAATACTCCAACATCAGTATCTCTTTTTATGTCTTTTAAAAAAAGAAAACGAAAGAGATATGAATCAAGAAGATAAAATGTCTCTTTTGGATGGAAGGATAGTCTTTGAGAATGATGTAGGCAAACTTAATGTAATCCTTTTTTCTCTGCAAGTGAATATTCCCATACACCCACTTCATGATATACCGGAAGATCGGATATAGAAAGAAAGTGGGTACGCAGACGAGCATGGGCAATGGGGTCAAAGATGCCCAACAAGGCTTACATTGAAGATAGCTGCAAAAAGTAAGGGCAGAAAAAGATAGTGTTTTTAATAAGAACAATAGGGTTTCTTTTTTTATCTTATCCGTCAAAAAATCTATTTGGATTGTTCTCAGCGGATCAATCCACCAGCAAACTTCCCTATAATTGCGGAAAAACAATCATTAAAGAATGCCCTGAATGAGAAGAACGGTCACCTCTTTTCGGCAATAAGGAAACTCGCAACCACGAGTGGATCAATCTTGAAGAAACTGTTAATCGCTAAAACATCTCATCTTTCCTCCGACTCGGGGTCATGAACGGTCGTCGCAACTGTTACATTTTCGGGCGTGAGACTGAAGAAACCTGCGGTGCACGATCGGCTATAACGATATCGGATAACTCGCAAGACTGATTATGAACAATTCCGGCAAGTCCTTGTCGAAAATTCCGACAATTATTTGATCATGATGGTGATCTGAGAAATGTTAAGGCATACTGCAATGCTTCGCTTTTTTCGCGGATTTCGCCGGAGATCTGCTTCTCCCGGATATCGGCCAACACCATCCCGACATACGGTCCGGAACGAAATCCCACCGACAAGAGGTCATCGCCGCTGACGAGCCTCGGTAATGGCTGTTTTTTCCAATCATAATACATCTTGAGGATGGCACCGCATTTTATCTCAACCTGCCTCGTCGACTCATTCTCCGAGCCTCCGGAGCTGCCAAACATATCGCACATGGAGTGCACTATGAGCATAGGAGTAAGGTCCTCCATTTTGTAGACCAGTCTCCGTACAGCCCTTTCCGTGGCTTCAGGGCCGCTTATAAGAAAGATTCTCATGTGACTTTCTATAAGAGCGACAACATTCTTAATCTCGCTGGAACTGAAGCGCAACGTCTCCATTATGGATGTGGCAATCTCTCGTGAATGTCTTTCGTGATAGAAGAAATGGACGGCCATCTTGTCCTTGTCATACGAAAACGTCCGAGCCTTCCCCAAATCATGAAACAAAAGCGCGTACCCAACATTTCTAAGAGCTTTTTCGTTGAGATCATATGTATCCCCGTACTTTCTGAGATACTTGAATCCGTCTATCGTATGGCCGTATGTCGTAAGAACAAATCCTTTTTCCTCATCCAATTCCCTAAGTCTCTGAAGGCCGGGGAAGAGGTCGAAAAGAAGACCTGTCCTCTCCATGACTTTCATCCCTTCAAAGGCTTTATACGAGGTTATAATCTGATCCAATTCATACTTGATCCTTTCGGGAGCGGACTGATGAATAAGCTCTTTTGAATTCCGGATCGCCTCTTCCAGATTAGCGTCAAGAGAGAAACCGTTAAGTGTGGCGAGGTGGCGGACAGCCTTCAACATCCTAAGGGGGTCATCACCGATCACCTGTTCCCCGGTATGCCTGATGATCTTTCGCTCAATGTCCGCAAGCCCTCCAAGAGGGTCAATTATCGTACCATTTTTCACATCGTATGCCATTGCGTTAACTGTGAAATCCCTCCTGGATAGGTCTATTTCAATGAGGCCCAGGTGAAAGCTTATATCCAGAGAGGTATCCCTCGCGACGATCCTGTGGGTTTGGATAGGTTTTTTTCCGAGGATGAAAGAAGACGCAGAGAATGCAGCTTCGAAAATTCTAAGGTCCTTCTCGTTATTGATGACAAAATCATAATCTTTAGGAGAACCGCCAAGGGCGATCTCTCTTATTGCACCGCCCACAAGGTATACGTCTCCGTGGAATTGTTTTTCAGCGATCCTGGATATGATTTTTTCCCTTCTAATCCTCTCTCCGAGGTTGGCGAAAAATGAGTTCATGAGGATAACGTCAGACTTTTCCCGAGAAGGATACCAATCCCTTGGCAAGCCTTTTCAGAGAATCGGTCATATCAATATAGAGATAAGATGCTTTGGACATAAAGACACCGACAATCAGCCTGTCCTGACGTATAACGGTATATTCGCCCGCCATTCTCAGGATATCCTCCTGGTCCTGACGAACCACCGTCTTCATATGGAGATTTCCGTTGAGAATATAATCTTTTATGTCTGTCCATTGCACCTCAATAAATGCAAACAGCTCATTAAGTTCTTTTAACGCTTTATTGCCAAAAATGGTCTCGGTCCGCATCAATTTAAGATTTGTCCTTATTCGCCGGAACGTCCGGTCTGGTGTAGGATCG
Organism: Syntrophobacterales bacterium; assembly: GCA_031274925.1. Lineage (NCBI taxonomy): Bacteria > Pseudomonadati > Thermodesulfobacteriota > Syntrophobacteria > Syntrophobacterales > Syntrophobacterales bacterium. The sequence goes on from JAISPL010000015.1 coordinate 17,609, forward strand.
CAAACCTCCCGAAAGTGGGCTTAGGGACCACTACCCTTTTATGGTCTTCTGGAGGATTTCGCCCAACTCTCCAATATTTGTTGGCTCAAACGTCATCACATAAGCACAGTACCCTATCTTTACTTTTCAGACTCCGCTCCTCGGGCTACTTCATCGTCCGGAACTGTTCCCTAGGGGCGGTGAGACCCCTGACCATATCTGTCTCTGGACTTGTATTCATCCTTCATGGATTTGGCAAGTACCGCCGGTTACGATTCCATCTCGTCGCTGATGCCGAAAATTATAATTCCCTTTTATTATCTTGTAAATAGTTTGTAAGCAGCTTTTTCCTCGTACAGAACCTTCAAATGGCTCGCTTAAGAGGAGGCTTAAGATGGCCGCATTTCTTCCTGTGGGTAAAATTTGCAATATGGGCGATCCCTTACAGACCTATGGCAAATAATCTCAATTCCTGCTAAAATATATGAAATTCTTCGGTATAAATATGGATACATATGATGTGATTGTTATTGGGGCCGGCCATGCCGGTTGCGAAGCGGCGCTAGCTGCATCCAGAATGTCTGGCAAGACCCTTCTTCTTACAATGAACTTGGACCATATCGCGTACATGTCCTGTAATCCAGCCATTGGGGGCCTAGGCAAAGGACATCTCGTGAAGGAGATAGACGCCCTGGACGGAGAGATGGCAAAGAATATCGATGCCACAGGCATTCAATTTAGGGTCCTGAATATGAAAAAAGGCCCTGCGGTCCGCTCTACCCGTATCCAGGCGGATAAGGCGCTATATGCCGCACGAATGAAAAGCAGGCTTGAAGAACAGGAAAATTTGGCCATAAAACAGGGGACTGTGGAACGGTTGCTCACGGATAACAATGCAGTTATCGGGGTTGAGACAAAATGGGGCGAAAAATTTCGAGGAAAGACGGTTGTGGTCACCACCGGCACATTCCTCAGAGGTCTCATCCATATCGGGCTTAACCATTTCGAGGCTGGCAGAATGGGTGATTTTCCGTCAATTAGTCTTTCGGTCTCCCTTCAAGCGCTCGGATTCGAGATCGGACGGCTCAAGACAGGGACGTGTCCGCGCCTTGACGGACGGACTATTAATTTCTCAAAACTTGAACCCCAGCACAGCGATGACCCTCCCAAACCATTCTCTTTTCTTACCCCATCAATAACAAACAGACGCGTGCCATGTTGGATCGGCTACACAAATACGGTAACCCACGAGGTACTAAAGTCTGGCTTTGACCGCTCCCCCCTCTACACCGGAAAGATAAAGGGCACCGGTGTCAGGTACTGCCCTTCCATTGAAGACAAAATTGTCCGGTTCAAGGACAAGGAAAGGCATCGTATATTCGTAGAACCAGAGGGTCTCAATACGGTAGAGTATTACCCTAACGGCCTTTCCACGAGTCTGCCCCTCGATATACAGCTTGCCATGCTCCGGACCATTGAAGGCATGGAGTCAGTGGAGATTACCCGTCCAGGATACGCCATCGAATACGACTTTATCCCTCCCACCCAACTTTATCCTACTTTAGAGACGAAAATGGTAAAAAACCTGTTTCTTGCGGGTCAAATCAACGGCACAACGGGATATGAGGAGGCGGGAGCCCTCGGATTGATGGCCGGGGTTAATGCCGCATTAAAGGCGTCGGGCAGAGATGGACTGATCTTTGGACGAGATGAAGCCTACATAGGGGTGATGATTGACGACCTTGTGACAAAAGGCGTTGATGAGCCTTACAGAATGTTTACATCACGGGCGGAGCACAGGCTTTTTCTGCGCGAAGACAACGCGGATCTAAGACTCACAAAAAAAGGCTACGATATAGGCCTTGTGAACCTGGAAAGATATTCAATGGTACAGGAAAAAAAGTCAAAGATCATGGAGACGCATTCAATACTCAAATCCATCAGGCTTACACCCACAAAAGAAACTAACATACAGCTTCAGAAGGCAGGATTTGAAAACATCAAGAATCCGGTTACCCTCGAAGAACTACTCAAGAAGCCGGGTTGCACTTTTCACGAGATTACCGGCCTCGAAAAAAAACTCCTCAATGTGGAAGAAAATATTGCTTATCAGGTAGAGTTAAATGTAAAATACCAAGGCTATACTGACAGGCAACGCAAGATGGTAAAGAGAACCAAGAAACTTGAGGACCAGAAGATCCCTCCAAATATAGAGTACGAAGAAATTTCGGGGCTTTCGAGAGAGATGGTGGAGAAATTTTCACGAATCAGGCCCTTTTCTCTTGGTCAGGCTTCAAGGATACCCGGAGTTACCCCCGCTTCAATCACGGCCCTCCTAATCCATTTCAAGAAGAAGGGCATGTTGTAAAGATGATTGAGGAAGACAAAAAGGCAATCGTATCATATATCTCGAACTTTGACGTGGATGTGTGGGGGATAGCCGATTTCACCGCCTACGATAAAGAAATGACGGGCGTTGACAAGGATGTGTGTTTGCACTATCGCCGTGCTATTTGTTTTGGATTGGTCTTATCCAGAGAGGTACTCTCCACAGTCCTAGACGGCCCGAACCCTCTTTACCTTCACCATTACCGGCAATTAAACAGCCGACTCGATACGATTGCCTACTACGTCTCAAGAGAAATCGAGAGAAAAGGATACCGAAGTCTGCCCTTCGCGGCCTCACAGGTTGTGGACTGGCGGAACCAAAAAGCTCATATATCTCACAGGCATATAGCCGAGCTGGCCGGTATAGGATGGATCGGAAGAAACAACCTGCTCATCCACCCTTCTCTTGGCGCTCACGTGAGGTACAATACGGTGCTCACCGATATGCCTCTCGACGCGGGAAAGCCTCTGGATACGGCCTGCGGAGAATGCAAGAAATGCATCGCCGTCTGCCCCGCCTCCGCAATAAAAGAGGACGTATCCGATTTCAACCATATGGAGTGTTGCAATATGATCACGCAGCTCAAAAACAAAAGAAATGTGGGACATCACATCTGCGGAATATGCGTAGAGGCCTGCAAGGGGGCAAGATGAAGGCACTGATTGCACTGGAAGACGGAACCATATTCGAGGGAAAAAGTTACGGGGCCCCGGGCGAAAAAGAAGGAGAGATCGTCTTCAACACGAGCATGACCGGGTATCAGGAAATCATGACCGATCCATCGTATAAAGGACAGATTGTGGCCATGACCTACCCTTTGATCGGGAACTATGGAGTAAATGCCGAAGACGTCGAGTCAGATAGTCCTAAAGTTGAAGGTTTTATTGTCAGGGAATTCAGTAAAATCACTAGCAACTACAGGGCCGAAGATAACCTCTTAAATTACTTCAAAAAGCACAATATAGTTGCCATTGAGGAAGTGGATACAAGAGCCCTCGCCAGACACTTAAGGGTCCGGGGTGTCATGAAGGGGATAATCTCTACCGTCGATCTTGACCCTTTGAGCCTTGTGGAAAAGGCGCGGAATTCCAAGGGGATCGTGGGAAAGGACCTGGTAAGAGAAGTCACGTGCAATGCCCCTTATGTGTTCGGCAATGACGACGGTGATTTGAGATGTGTTGTCATGGACTTCGGTGTAAAAGACAATATTCTGAAAATGCTCAAAAAAGAGGGTTGCCATGTCACAGTGGTTCCCGCCAAAATAAAAGCAGAAGATGTCTTAGCCATGAGGCCTGACGGAGTGTTGCTCTCCAACGGCCCCGGCGATCCTGAAGCCGTTACCTATGCGATTGAAGAAATAAAGAAGTTCCTTGGAAAAGTACCCATATTCGGCATATGTCTCGGGCAGCAACTCCTAGGACTCGCATACGGAGGCAATACATATAAATTGAAATTCGGCCACAGGGGAGCAAACCAGCCTGTAAAGAATCTCCGTACGGGACGCGTCCATATTACATCGGAAAATCATGGATTTGCCGTGGATATCAACTCAATAACGTCGGCATCGGTGAGAGTCACCCACGTCAACTTGAACGACAATACCGTGGAAGGCATGGAGCATGAGGTCTACCCCAATTTCTCTGTTCAGTTTTATCCGGAGGCATCTCTTGGACCTCATGATCCGTATGGTTTGTTCAGAAAATTTAGAGATATGATGGAATCATTCAAAAAGGAGAAGTATGCCTAAGAGAACAGACATTAAGAGTGTCCTGATTATAGGATCCGGTCCAATTATAATAGGACAGGCGTGCGAATTCGATTATTCAGGAAGCCAGGCATGTAAAGCCCTGCGGGAAGAAGGTTACCGTGTAATCCTAGTGAACAGCAATCCCGCGACGATTATGACGGACCCGGACATGGCCGACAGGGTATACGTCGAGCCTCTTATCCCCGAGATCCTTGAAGAGATAATCCGGATAGAAAGACCGGACACACTCCTTCCTACGATCGGCGGCCAGACCGGCCTCAACCTCGCCACAATTCTCTCTGAGAGGGGAGTTCTCGGGCGCTATAACGTAGAGCTTATAGGAGCAAATTACGCTGCTATAAAAAAAGCCGAGGACCGGGAAGAATTCAAAGCCGCCATGGAAAGGATCAACCTTGAAGTCCCGAAGAGTGGTCTGGCCCATAACATGAAGGATGCCAAGAAAGTGGCAAAAGAAATAGGGTTCCCGCTGATCATAAGACCGAGTTATACACTCGGAGGTACCGGGGCCTCCGTCTGCTATAACATAGAGGAGTTTGAATCCCTAGCCCAGCGAGGTCTTGAGCATAGCATGATAAACGAGATCCTCATAGAAGAATCTGTCCTCGGGTGGAAGGAGTATGAGTTTGAAGTAATTAGAGACAAGATAGATAACGTGATAATTATCTGTTCCATTGAGAACTTTGATCCCATGGGCATCCATACGGGTGACAGTATTGCTGTGGCGCCTGCACAAACGATGAACGACAAAGAATACCAGAACATGAGGAACGCTTCAATCCGCATCATCAGGGAGATAGGTGTGGAGACAGGCGGTTCTAACATACAGTTCGCCGTCAACCAAGACACGGGAAGGATGGTGGTTATTGAGATGAACCCGAGGGTATCGCGGAGTTCCGCTCTGGCGTCTAAGGCTACCGGGTTCCCTATCGCGAAAATAGCGGCAAAGCTGGCGATAGGCTATACCCTGGATGAGATACCGAACGACATCACGAAAAAGACGCCTGCGTCTTTTGAGCCTGCAATCGATTACTGCGTGGTGAAGATACCAAGATTCACCTTCGAGAAATTTAAGGGAGCCGATGAGACGCTGACTGTTTCCATGAAATCGGTGGGGGAAGTCATGTCCATTGGCAGAACATTTAAGGAAGCCCTGCAAAAAGGTCTCAGGTCTCTGGAGACAGGGGTCTTCGGCCTCAACGACGAACGTCTTGCCGGGATCAACGACCACGAATGGATCAAGCAAAAACTAATCAGACCCAACAAGGACAGGGTTTTCTACATACGTCACGCCCTACGGGCCGGTTTCGATATTGATGAGATCTATGCCATATCGGGCATTGACAGATGGTTTCTTAAAAATATCGAGGATATTATCGAGTTCGAAAGAGAGCTTGAGCTATATCGGAAGGACCGCCCCCTATCCTCTGAATCGAAGCACAGTCTCCCTGAGGAGGTCATGCTCAAAGCCAAAAAATATGGTTTCTCAGACAGACAGTTGGGCGACATAGTTGGCCACTCAGAAGAAGAAATAAGGGCTTGGCGTATCAGTAAAAACATACGGAGCGTTTTCAAGCTCGTGGATACATGCGCGGCGGAGTTCGAGGCATATACACCTTATTACTACTCCACCTATGAGACGGAGGATGAGTCAAGAAATTCGGATAAACAGAAAATCATGATATTGGGCGGCGGACCGAACAGGATCGGACAAGGGATTGAGTTTGATTATTGTTGCGTCCATGCTGCATTCGCCCTAAAAGACCTCGGCTATGAGACCATAATGGTCAACAGTAACCCGGAGACGGTCAGCACAGACTATGACACATCCGACAAACTCTATTTCGAGCCCCTAGCCTTGGAAAATGTCCTCGACATCGTGGAAAGGGAAAAACCAGCAGGTGTAATCGTTCAATTTGGAGGCCAGACCCCACTCAACTTGGCAGTACCTTTGAAAAAGGCTGGAGTCCACATTATCGGTACCACACCAGAAAGCATAGATATTGCCGAGGATCGGGACAAGTTTAAGACACTGCTCAAGAAGCTGGATTTGACACAGCCCGAAAACGGCATAGCCGTCTCCTTTGAGGAAGCAAGGGATGTGGCTAATGTTATCGGTTATCCGGTTGTTGTCCGTCCGTCCTACGTTCTCGGAGGCAGAGCCATGGAGATCGTCTATGGTGAAGAAGACCTGAAATCCTTTATGGTGAAAGCGGCGGAAGCATCCCCCGAACGGCCCATCCTGATAGACAAGTTCCTTGAGGATGCCATTGAGATTGATGTAGATGCGGTGGCCGACGGCGAAAAATGCGTGGTTGCGGGCATCATGGAACATATTGAAGAGGCTGGTATCCATTCCGGCGACAGCGCCTGCGCCTTTCCACCGTACTCCCTTGATGATACCGCAATTGAGAAGATAAAGACCTATACGTATAAACTCGCCAAAGAGCTGAACGTAATCGGTCTCATGAACATCCAGTATGCGGTCAAGAACGACATAATCTATGTACTTGAGGTAAACCCTAGGGCAAGCAGGACGATTCCGTTCGTAAGCAAGGCCACAGGAATACAATGGGCCAAGGTGGCAGCCAAAATGATGGTAGGATTAAAGCTTAAAGACCTCGGCATCGAAAAGGAGATCGAAATCAAACATATAGCAGTAAAAGAGTCCGTCTTTCCGTTCAATAAATTCGCAGGGGTGGATACCATACTCGGCCCGGAAATGAAATCCACCGGCGAAGTGATGGGTATTGACGATAATTTCGGAGCCGCTTTCTGGAAGGCCCAGCTCGGAGCAGGACAAGGTCTTCCGTCCAAGGGTAATGTCTTTGTGAGTATAAAGAACAAAGACAAGAGAAATGTCATCTTCATCACAAAAAAACTATCCGACCTCGGTTTCAAGATCTATGCAACCCGAGGCACAGGCAAAGTGCTCGCCAACAACGGCATTGAAGTGAAGTTCGTCCACAAAGTATCTGAAGGAAGACCTCACATTGTGGATATGATAAAAAACGGCGAAATCAGCTTCATAATAAACACACCCAGCGGGCGAAACCCGAAACAGGATGAGGTGCTTATAAGGTCGGGAGCCATACAGTACAATATTCCGTATACCACCACCCTTTCTGGGGCCCAGGCGGTAGTAAACGCTATAGAAAGTATGAGGAAGGAGAAACTACGGGTCAAGGCCTTGCAGGATTATTACATCTGACGCACGATAAACAGGCTAAACAGGCTAAAAAATGGGGAGCCCTTGGGCTCCCCATTTTTTCTAAAGATTCCTTCTAAAAACTTTTTTTCACCTTTTCAAGATGGTCTTCCAGTTCCTTGGGTATCCTGTCGCCAAACCGGCTATAAAACTCGACGATCCCCTCCACCTCTTTTTTCCAGTCATCACTTTTGATTTCAAAAAGCTTCTCAAGTGTATCGCGAGAAAGATCAAGGCCCGACAGATTGAGGTCAGCATGGTAAGGCAGAAGGCCTACAGGGGTCTCCATCGCCGGAACCGTGCCTTTTACCCTATCCATCATCCATTTAATGATGCGAAAATTATCACGGAAGCCGGGCCAAATGAACTTGCCCTGAACGTCCTTCTTGAACCAGTTGACGAAGAATATCTTGGGAGGGCTCGTAAGTTTGCTCCCAACGCTCATCCAATGTTTGAAATAGTCGGCCATGTTATAGCCACAGAATGGCAGCATCGCCATGGGATCACGCCTCACCACACCAACTGCGCCCGCTGCGGCGGTCGTGGTCTCGGAACCGAGAGAAGAGGCCTTGAAGACCCCGTGATTCCAGTCAAAGCTTTCGCACACAAGAGGGATAGTATCGGACCTTCTCCCTCCGAAAAGGATGGCCGAGATGGGAACACCATTCGGATTGTCAAATTCGGGGGAAAGCGTAGGACAATTACGCGCTGCCACGGTAAACCTGGAGTTGGGGTGGGCAACGACTTTGCCGGATTCCGGCCTCCATGAATTTCCCTGCCAGTCAAGGAGATGTGCAGGAGCTATGTCGGAGAGACTTTCCCACCATGGAGAATTTGTATCCGTGTCCAACCCTGTGTTTGTGAAAAGAGTGGGGAAAACTTTGCCCGCCTTCAGGGTTTTCATCATCTGAGGATTCGTTTTATCTGAGGTACCAGGCGCAACTCCAAAAAAACCTGCTTCGGGATTGATGGCGTATAACCTCCCATCCGGCCCGACGTTGATCCAAGCAATGTCGTCGCCGAGCGTCGTTACATTGTAACCCTCAAGGATCGGGTCAATCATTGCAAGATTCGTCTTGCCGCATGCCGAAGGAAAGGAGCCAAGAACATACATGATCTCCCCGGTCTTTTTATCTTCCACGCCCATGATAATCATATGCTCTGCGAGCCATCCTTCTTGGCGGCCTTGATATGATGCGATCCTCAATGAAAAACATTTCTTACCGAGCAGGGCATTCCCGCCGTAGCCGGAGCCTACACTCATCACGAGATCTTCCTGAGGGAAATGCATGATGTAGCGTCTTTCGGGATTGAGGTCGGCGATGGAGTGGAGACCCTTCACGAATTTGTCGGAGCCTCCGATCCGTTCCAGAGTAGCCTCACCCACACGGGTCATGATGTACATGCTGACCACTACATATATAGAATCGGTGATTTGTATACACGGTTTGGCGTAGGGAGAGTTAGGATGGCCCATCATGTAGGGGATCACGTAAAGGGTACGGCCTTTCATGCATCCATCAAAGATTCGAGAAACGGTCTCTTTCGCCTCCCTGGGTTCCATCCAGTTGTTATTAGGACCCGCATCTTCCCTGTCAGGCGTGCATACGAAGGTGAGCTGTTCCGTCCTGGCCACATCGTTAGGATGGCTTCTGTGGAAGTAAGAGTTAGCAAAAACTTCATGGTTCAATTCCCTGAACGTCCGGTTCGACCCCGTCATCTCCTTCTCAATCCCGATCCTGATAAGGTCGCGCATTTCCTGTTCCGTTCCATGAACCCAGTATATTTTGTCCGGTTTGGTAAGCTTCGCCTGTTCTTCGACCCATTGTTCGACAAACGTAGACATAAAAATCCTCCTTAAAGATATAAAATTACCTTGCTAATATGTAGCATTATCATTCCAGACGATTCAACAAAAAAGAGGTGGAAGGGATCGAATTTTATAGCCTGTTTGGCGACAAAAAGATTGCAGTTATGTACACCCTGCTTCGTCCACCCGTTATGATAGGGGACGTTGATAATAATCCAATCAGATTTACCGCAGACCCGGCATGGCTTGATAAAATCCGTTTATATGAACCACTTCTACTGGAATGTCAAAAAGATCAGTCAAGTTCTCACTCGTCATAACATGGGCCTTGCCTCCGTCAGCTGCAACTTTTCCGTCTTTAAGAAGGACAACTCTTTCAATTCCAGGTGGTATCTCGTGCACATGGTGGGTGACGAGAACTACGGTTTTCCCTGATGCAATAAGGTCTCCGATGATGGTCAGGTATTGAAAACAGGCCCTTATGTCAAGTCCACTCGTAGGTTCATCCAAAACGAGTGCTTCAGGCCCGTTGATCAGCGCCCGACCTAGAAGAAGTCTCCGCTGCTCCCCCGTTGACATCTCTCGAAACTGTTTCTTCTCGCAATTCGATACCCCAAGAATTTCCAGCATACGTCCGGCACGCTCCAAGTCCCGCACGGTAAATTTCTGATGGGTCCATATTCCGATGCTGGAGTATAATCCGGAGAGAAGAACGTCAATCCCCCGCACATCCCCCAAATACTCCGCCTGAAGGTCTTGAGACACTACACCCAAATGGTTTCTGATGTCCCACACATTCCAGAGGCCATGACCAAACACTCTGACATAACCCTCCCCTTCTTGCAAAGGATATATCTCTCTAGTCAGAAGTTTTAGGAGTGTGGACTTTCCGGCGCCGTTCGGTCCCAGTATAGCGGTATTTTGCCCCGCGGTTATCTTCAGGGAGAGTCTCTCGAATACCATAGTCTCCCCCCGATAGACGGTGGCATTCTTAATCTCCACTATATTGCGTACATGGGACAATTTCAGGATGTCTCCGTTTACACGCATTTCACAGAGTACTGCGTCTTATCTCTTTAAAAGCATTGCACCGCTTGAATATCCACCACCAAAAACGGTCACGACGATCAGTTCATCACTCCGAAATCTTTCCCAGTTCTGGGAAATCGCAATGGCAGTACTTGCGCAGCCTGTGTTGCCAGTATTCTCGATATTCATAATCAATTGCTCGTCCCGGAGTCCCAAGGTCGCCCCAACATGGTTGATAATCCTCAAATTGGCCTGGTGCGGTATTAGGTGTATAATATCGTCAAGACTAAAGCCGTTACGCGCCAAAATCCTTTCCACTTCGGAAACCATGTATCTGGTCGCGTAAACAAAAATGTCTCGTCCGCAGGGCATCCTCAATCCGCTCTCATTAGGCCTAAGATACACGGCATCCAGACTTTTCCCGATATCACCGAGACCAGTAGTATTCACATCAAGAATCTCTATCTCATCGCCTGTAATCTTTTCTTTCGAGATGAAGACAGCGCCTGCCCCATCACCCCATAGGTGACCTGACTGCTCATCTTGATCATCATTGTATGCGCTGTTGTGCTCTGAAGCAATGACGACCGCCCTGCGAGCCTTGTTTGCCGCGAAATAACCTTCCACTATTTCTATGCCGTTCAGAAACGACGAACACGCAGATGAAATGGAGACAACTCTTGCACCGCCGATTCCAAAATAGCTTTGTACGGCGTGCGCAAGGGTTCCGACGGTGTCATAAGGGGTGTAAGTCGCCCCCACAACGAGATCAATATCTTTCAATGGATAGGGAAGCCTCCCAATGGCTGATTTCACCGCTTCAATCGACATAGTGTTGGTATTCTCTTCCGGCTGGACTTTAGTCCTCTTCCTGATCCCCGACCGTTTAAAGATCCAATCGTCGGTAAGCCCGAGTAACTGCGTATAATATTCGTTGGGGACGAATGTTCCGGGCAGATAATGAGAAGCGGCATTGATATACATGGCTGTTATATAAACAAACCCCCTTCATTTTTTAATAATAACAATCGGGTGCACAGTCCAAAATCTCTCTTTCCAATGATTGCGGAACAGCATTCAAATAAGCCAAGAGAACCGCTACAGGAAGTGATCCGGGCGAACTCATTCGCTCTCTTCACGATAAACCATTCATATGAGAGGTAACTATATCAACAATGCAAGTCCGTGTCAACTGTGGAAGCGCAAAGCCCGCGGTGGTTAACGGTCAGGACTGACCGAAACACACCTCAACAGGCAAGATGTCGGTCGTCAAAGGACTCGAATCGTGGCGCCTCCTTATCTTCATCCTGGAGGATTACGAGGTCTATACCTAGTCCGTGATCTCCGAGATGTTTCATCATGAGTTTTGAGATATTTGCGAGAGTCTGGGCAAAAGATTAAATGTCGTAGAATCTTCCCTTTGAATCCCAGCAGAATATCGATTTAAGCTCTTCAATCATCTGTGCTGCCTCTTCCTCGCGGAGGGGACATGTGAAGGACAGAGTCAGCGTACATTTCTGGAAATATTCCGCCTATTCCACATAAAACACATGGGCCGAATCCTGGGTTAACCACGCTCCGCTATAATCACTTTCCATACCAGGCAAACTATCCTCTGAAAAAGATACGAATCGGCCTTCATGATTCCAAATCCCCTTTCCACGAAAAGTCCCGTCACCTATATCAAACATCACCCTTCCCTGCTTCCGCAAATAAGACTGCATATCTTCCAAATGGGCGACAGCGACCTCTCTTTCGGCGATGAGAAAAAGAAGGCTTTCAAGGCCTCACTCATCCTTCTTAAGATTCAAAGCCCTGTGAACACCGGTCTAACTTGCCGCTATCTATCTAGCGGTCTCCCGAAAGCACGGAAGTGTGAAATCTGGCAACTTCCCGATTCCCAAGACTTCCGTTGGCTTCAAATAGAACAATGGGTTTAGTCGGTATATTAGACAGATACATTAACCTCCTTTGGCATTGATGGTGTCCACGCAATCCGGCCTTATGATTTTTATGCCCAACCGTAAGGACACACCAAGAATTTTCTGTCCAGCTTTTCGATCCTCCCCTAACCCCGAAAACCAGCCCGCCTCAATAGTAGCCCCCAGGATTCCTTTTTTCCTCATGATTTCAAGAATGTCCGACAATCCTGACGCTGGAATAAGAATGGCCGCTAGATCAGGAGAGAAGGTACATCGCTGACCGTAATGCTTTCAGAAAAATATATGGCTTCCATAAAGAAACCTTAAGGGTTCTTTATATCGCGGTACATTTTTTTACATCTCTTTATTGTAATTTGAGGGTCAAAAAATCGTCAGTATATACAAATACAAAGAGAATACTGCATGCGCAACTTTTGCCTGGTGTCACGCTTTAGGTCGTCATAAGCTTCAAAATAGGGTAAAACGAAAAAATGGACGTCACGCTTAATAATGGAGAAAGCCTGCAACCTCTTGCGGTTGCAGGCTTTCGTGGCGGAGGGAGTAGGATTCGAACCCACGGGGCGCTTGCACGCCCAACGGTTTTCAAGACCGCCGCTTTCGGCCGCTCAGCCATCCCTCCGGTGAAGACCGTAATGAATACTACTCAGTTTGCAACTCCCGATTTTACTACCATCTTATGAGGCTGCTGCCCCATGTGAGGCCACCTCCAAACGCAGTCAGCAAAACCAATTTGTCCTTGGTTATTGTACCGTCTCTTACCGCTTCGTCAAGAGCAATCGGCACGGTAGCCGATGATATATTTCCATATTTCTCAATGCTCATGTAAACTTTATCCATAGACACTTTCAACTTTTTGGCCATACCTTGAATTATCCTTAAATTGGCTTGATGGGGGATGATGACATCCACATCATCAATCGTGTGCCCGTTAAACTCGACTGCTTCCTCGCATGCCTCGGCAAACCTGGTAACCGCCACCTTGAAGGATTTGCTGCCTTCGATCAGTTTCAGGAAGTGAAGCCCTTTGTCGACGCTCTCGTGCGATATAGGGGTCGTCTTAGAGCCACCACCAGGCATCAGCAGGGTATCTCCGTTTGCCCCGTCCGTATGGACATGGGTCGAAAGCACTTGCGCCCCGCCATCCGTCTCGGTAATGACCGCTGCTCCTGCACCGTCTCCCCAAAGGATACAACTCTCCCTCTCCTTCCAGTTCACCACTCTCGTCATTATTTCTCCTGCCACGACAAGGGCAGTCTTGTTTGATCCCGACTTTATCATCCTGTCCGCCACGTGTAGTGCAAATATGAAACCAGAACATGCCGCAGTCACATCAAAAGAGATGGCTCTGGTACACCCTAATTTCGCTTCCAGCCAGTTTGATCCGGAGGGACAGTGAGTGTCCGGGGTTATTGTTCCAAGCACAATGAGGTCAATATCATCTGCCTTGATGCCCGCCATCTCTATAGCCCGCAAGCCCGCCTCCTTACATAGGTCTGAGGTAGCAACCTCAGGGTCCGCGATTCTTCGGGCTTTTATACCTGTTCTTGTATAAATCCATTCATCAGAAGTATCCAGAAATTTTTCAATATCAAAATTGCTCAGAACCTTCTCAGGAAGATACGAGCCTGTTCCTACAATTCCAACCCTTTTCATTAAAAGCTCCTTCTTAAACCTTTTAGACATAGAACATTTAACAGGGCAATAGCCAGTGACCTTAGTAGACCAAAAAAGTCGGGAAATTGTCAAGGGCTAATATATCGAAAATATCACTTGACATGTCGGCCATATGTCTCTAAAACTGTTCCCTGATGGCAGACTGGATGCACAGATTGAAGAACCTAAAATGGCCCATATGGCGCGCATGTACTCTACTGGCAATTAAAACATGAAGAAACAATGGATCGTCACCGTTTTTGGGTTCATCATAAGCGCCATGCTCCTCTATTTTTCACTGAAAGGTGTCAGCTTCGGAGAAATACTAAAGACTTTCCGTACGGCTCATTATGGGATTATCTTTATCCCGCTTTTATTTGTGGCCTTTGCGATCGCTGGTTGCGCTTTAAGGTGGTCGAAAGTGTGCGGCGGAAAGGTGAAGTTTCGAGATACTTCGACCGCTCTTCTCATAGGACTCTTCGTAAATAATGTGCTTCCCGCCAGGATCGGTGAAGTAGCGAGAGGATACGTCCTGTCAAAGAGGACTGGCCTGTCGCTTACTTACAGCCTCTCCACGGTACTTGCAGACAGGTTTTTCGATCTTGTCGGTCTTCTAGCAATTACCTTTCTCTTTTTTCCTGAACGGTCCCTGCCCCAGGATGTCTCTAAGGCAATATTGTTGCTCGTCCTACTCCTCATATTCTGCATCACAATCATGCTTATAATGAGCCAACAAAAATATGCAGACAGGGTCGCGCAAATATTTCACCGCATAAAAAAACCATTCTTTTCGAATATCGCTCACAGGATACTTGAGATCCAAGAAAACCTCAAGCGCATCAATTCGCCCTTGAACCTCCTGATTTTCATCACCTTATCACTCTTCACTTGGCTATCCATGAGTACCGCCCTTTATTTTGTCACCCTGGCGCTCGGAGTATCGGTCAATTTCAGATATATACCTTTTGTCTGCGCCCTCCTCAACATGGGCCTCACTGTCCCCACGGTCCCCGGCTACATCGGGGTCTATCAGTTTCTTCTTACAAACCTTCTTATGATTTTCGCCGTGCCGAAGACCGAAGCGCTTTCCGTTTCCATCCTTTTTCACGCAACATGGTACATACCGTACAATATTATTGGAGCCATACTGCTGGTCAAAGAAAAAATGGGGTTCAAGGAGATAAAAAGCCTTAAGGACAAAAAACAATAGATATCAGCCGCTTTTTTAGAGCTATTCGTCTATGCTTCGCTGATTACTATTCACTGCCTTCAAATATTCACTTCACGGATTTTGCTGAGGCCAAATTGGGAGGTGCCAGCACATATTCTATCTCGGTCTAGCTTCCAGGCAGAGCGAGGGGGGATTTTGTTCAAGTATTCCTGTTCTCACTATAGCTAGAGAGGTATCGCTAACGACTAATGACGAATGGTCAACAACTGCTTTTAAGATTATTCGCTACCGATTATCTTCTTGATTTCGAAACCTGACGTTCTCTCGTATGAAATGTAGGTTGCATGTTTGATAAAGTCCCCTGCATTCAGGTAGACGACCTTTCTTCCTCCTGAGGTATATTCAAATCGGTCTGGCATGTGCGAGTGCGCCAGTATGACCGCATCAAATCCTTCATCAAGTATCTTTAGGGCATACGCCCGAAACCTGTCGCGCACCTTTTGCTTGTATTCCTTCTTTTTTTTCGAAAGGAAGATTCTCGCCCCCATGGCAATTATCCATGTCAAGCGAGGACCGAGGATATCCATCATACGGCCTGTCAGACGGGATTTTAGCACAGTCCTCACAAACCCCCCGGCCAGTTCGTCCCCATGGGACACGAATACCCTCTTGCCATCAATGTCAATGTTCATACTTTCTCTGCATACTACGCCGGTATAAACTTCAAAGAATCTACCCACGCCAAACTCGTGGTTACCTTCAAGGAAGTAAACAGTAACGCCACTGTCCGTCAATTTCTTCAGAGCATCGGCAACACCTTTGAACCACGGGTATATGTAATCACCGTGTCCATGATAAAATTCGAAGAGATCGCCAAGAACAAATACCATGTCAGCGTCGCTACACGCTTCCCTGAGGAAGTTTTTCACGATCTTCTGTTTTTTCTCATCTGTTTTGTCGAGGTGGGTATCGGAAAAAAAAATTATTTTCATCGCTGGCAAGTAAGATATTCCCCAAGAGCCTCCTGCCAACTCCTCATGGCCATACCTGTGTCGCCTTCAATCTTTAAACAGTTAAAGACCGAATACTTCGGTCTTGTCGCTTTTCTGTCAAGGTTGGAAGACGTGACCGGAGTAAGAGAGACATCCATGCGAAGGCGTGAAAATATCTCCTTGGCAAATTCATACCAAGAACAGGAGCCCCTGTTGGCCACGTGATAAATGCCGGATTCCCCTTTTTGTATGAGACGTGCGAGCGGAGCGGCTATGTCCTTTGCATAGGTAGGCGTACCCCATTGGTCATTCACAACCCGGGCAGCGCCTGTTTCATTGGCTATCTTCATCACCTTGGTGATAAAATTGTTCCCACCACAGCCGTAAATCCATTCAGCCCTCAAAACCACGGACGAGGGAAGTATGCGGAAAATGTTCTGCTCGCCCGTGAGTTTGGTCTTTCCATACACGGACAAAGGATTTGGCTGATCTTTCTCCGTGTATGGAGTCCCTTTCTCGCCGTCAAACACATAATCCGTGCTGAAATGGACAAAACGGATCTTATTGGCTTTACACAGTTGAGCGACTATCGCCGGTCCGTCGCTATTCAGCTCCTGAGCCTTGTCCGGTAAATCCTCACATCCATCGACATCCGTCATTGCTGCAAGGTTGACGACAACGTCTGGCCTGTGATGCCGGATGACCCGACCGCCCATCTCAGCGTCCGTGATATCCCACTCCATGATATCAAGCGGCACGACGTCAAAATCATGGGCCAGAAGGGGAATAATATTTGTGCCTACAAGGCCGAGACTGCCGGTAATCAGAAGTTTCATGCCTATCTATTCTTGTACATCCGGTCATAGTACTCAAGGTACTCACCGCTTATGATCCTCTCCCACCAGGATCTGTGGTCCATATACCAGGCCACTGTCTCTTCCATCCCTTTTTGAAATTCCATTTTTGTTTCGAAATTAAGGAAGTTCTTGATTTTCGTGGAATCAATGGCATACCTTCTGTCATGGCCCGGCCTGTCCTTCACGTAACGTATCAAGCTTTCAGGCTTCCCAAGGATGTTGAGAATAAGCTGGACAATTTCGATGTTGGTTCTTTCGTTTTCTCCGCCCACGTTATAGATATTGCCCGGCTCCCCCTTATGGAGTACCAAATCGATAGCCTCGCAATGGTCCGTCACATATATCCAGTCCCTTACGTTCATGCCGTCTCCATAGACCGGCAACTCCTTGTCATGCAGGGCATTACTAATGATAAGGGGAATCAATTTCTCTGGGAACTGGTAAGGCCCGTAATTATTGGAACATCTCGTTATGACCGTGGGGGTGCCATATGTTTTGTGGTATGCCATGGCGAGCAGGTCCGCCGATGTCTTGGACGCCGAGTAAGGACTGTTTGGGGCAAGTGGAGTATCCTCGCAAAATTTTCCCTCTTTCCCGAGAGAACCGTACACTTCATCGGTGGATATCTGGATAAAACGTTTCACACCTTTTTGCCTTGCCTGCTCAAGGAGCATAAAGGTGCCGGAGATATTCGTCCTCACGAAGGCATCAGGTTCCATGATACTTCTATCCACATGGGATTCTGCCGCAAAATTCACTACTATATCCACTCCATTGTTGAAAACCAAGGCTGTGTCTTCTTTCCCCGCAATATCTCCCCGTATAAAGGTATAGCGAGGATCATCCTCAATATCCTTAAGGTTTTCAAGGTTACCAGCATAGGTAAGATTGTCAAAATTAACGATATAATACTGATACTTGGATAACATATGCCTTATGAAATTGCTCCCTATAAAGCCACAGCCTCCAGTAACAAGTATACGCATGTTATCCATCTTTCCTCTCCCATTTATAGGGTACGCCGTTCACATGAGGGTCAAGCCTATACTCGTCGGGATTCTCTCTATTATAGGGCTCGGTGGGAACATTGATCACGAGAGCCTCCTCGACGCTCACACATTTCCAGCCGTGATACACCATCCGAGGTACTTTCACAATCATGGGATTATGATCTCCGATAAAGAAATCATTAACCTCACCTCTGGTTGAAGACTCTTCCCGGTCATCAAAGAGGGCTAGTTTCAGCATCCCTTTTACGCACGTGATAAAATCGTCCTGTTTTTTATGGTAGTGCCATGCTTTCACGACTCCAGGATATGTAGTCGTGAGATAGACCTGGCCAAAGTGGACAAAAAAATTATCGTCATTTCTCAATATTTCCATAAGTCTTCCCCTTTCATCGGGGATAAGTCTTAATTGTCTCGTAATTACACCATCAATCATGCCCGCCTCTCTCTTAATCTCTATTGTTTGCGCCGGTCTGCGACACGAGAATATTGGCCCTAAGTAGCGACTCGAAAGTGCCTGCATCCGTCCACCATCCCTGAAGCATCTCCCAAGTCATGGTCTCCTCCTTCACGTACGCGTTGTTCACATCAGTAATCTCGAATTCCCCTCTCTCGGATGGTTTCAAAGTTTTCACGATATCGAACACTCGGCCGTCGTACATATAGATGCCGATTACCGCCAGATTGCTCTTTGGCTCCTTCGGCTTTTCCACAATATTTACAAGCTTGTCATCTATAATTTCAGCGACACCGAACCTTTCGGGATCAGGCACTTCCTTGAGGAGTATCTTGGCCCCTTTCCCCTGAGCTTTGAAGTCTTCTACGGCTTTTATGATATTCCGCTCTATGATATTATCGCCGAGAACTACGCAGATCGGCTCGCCATCGGCAAAGTACTCGGCAAGAGCCAGAGCATCCGCAATGCCGCCTTCACCTTCCTGGTATGTGTAGTTTATATGTTTCAAGCCGAACTCTCTGCCGTTTCCCATGAGTCTGAGGAAATCGCCGGCATGATTGCCTCCGGTGACGATCATGATATCCGTAATACCAGCCCTGATGAGAGTCTCAATAGGGTAAAATATCATGGGCCTGTCATAAATAGGCAGCAGATGCTTGTTCGTGATCTTTGTGAGGGGGCTCAGCCTTGAACCAAGGCCTCCCGCCAATATTATACCTTTCATGGAATTATGCCTCCTGTTATCATCCCTCCCGGCCCTGAGGTCCTCGTAATTCCCGCGAGATCGACAGACAATCTGACGGTCGTATCCCGGGGCCTCACTGATTGAATTAGGGACAGATTTAAGGCCCAGCATCCGGGATGATAGACGATCTGGTAAAGGGTATTGATCCACGTCTGATCCGTGAAAGAATACCGTATATGATAACGGAGGTCAAACGACTTGTAGGTTGCCCCCATATCGAATACAGCCTCGTTGTTGTTGAGCGCTGTGCTGTATGTATGATAAATATTCATGAAATATTGTTTGGGGACACTGTAATACAGGCTATTTATCATCGAAACAAGACCCTGTCCTCCGGTGCTCCAAGTTGTCTGGTTCACATATCCAAAATCTTTCCATGGATGCAGTGTTAACTTTGAATTGATGTCTGAAAACCTTCCTCCGGAGCCTTTGTAATCCAAGGATGGGTCTAGATTCCCCGAAAATCCGTAAGTCTGCGATACCTCAAAGACGGAAATCTCCTTCGAAGTTCCTGAAGTCAAAGCATAGAGGTAGTGATTGAAAGAATAGGTGATCGTATTCTGTTGAGTGATCCTGTCGTAGGGATCAGCCGAAGAAATATTACTTGATGAACCGTTAGGAATGAACGTATACTTGAGTCGCGGCTTTATCAAGCTCTGCATCTGACCGAGGTTAAGAAAATCAAGATTATAATTCCTTATCAGTTGTATGTTCGCGTCTCCCTCCACCTTCATGGCATGACGCTCCGAGGTCGAACTCCCGCTTTCATTGGCGGCATGGTCTATCAAGTAAGCCGTTTCATAAAAGGTTGCATTGAAAAGGAAGTTTACCCCGTTCCATGAATATGGCAGTCTAACCCTCGGTTCAAAGGCAAGCCTTGTAAACGTGGTCCCCTGTTCCCGATAAAAATTGTTCAAATCAAAGTAGAAGTTGGTATAGAACTTGTTTTTCATGATGGGAATATATTCGGTAAAAAAGGTCGCGCGAGGCAGGTATTTAAACGTTGCGTCGTTATCTTTCACGGTCAGGTTTCTGAAATATGCCGCTTCTACAGTGAGAAGTGACGCAGTGAAAGGCTTTTCTACGTACGCAGTTGATTTCAAAAGGTGCTCCGCCCTTTTTGCCGGTGTGATGCCGAAGTCAAGGACAACATCTTTATCCGACACGAAGTCAACGTTAGCCTTAAAAGTAAGATCTTTCCCTATCAGTTGTTCATGCCTTCCAGTCAATTCCCATCTTGTATTGCCGTAGTCACGGTCGGATATGATCTTGTAATCCCACTCGCCCTTCAAATCTTGCCGGATAAAATATCTGAATTCAGAACCCAACAGAACTCCTCTGTTTTGAATGAATTGAGCGTAAAACGTCGCATCTTTATCTTTAGAGATGGCCCAGTAATACGATTCCTTAAATTTAAAGCCATCCCTGCTTGATGTTACGATTTCTGGAAGGAGAAACCCAGATTGTCTCTCAGCCTTCACCGGAAAAAAACCGCCGGGTATATAAAAAACTGGCACGTCCAGGATATAGAATTTCATGCCTTTTGTCCTTGCAAAGCCCTCCACCGTCACCTTGGTGTTGTCGGCAGTAAACTTCCACGCAGGCGCCGAAGGTCCTTCTATATTGCATGCGGTAAACTGGCCTCTCTTGATCTCGTATTCATTCTCCCCTAATTTCTCTATTTCACTGCCCACAATACTGAAATTGCCCTGTTTTATAAGTATCTTTCCTTTTTCTATCATGCCGGTCTTAGTGGCGAGGTTTAAATACATTTTATCCGAATAAATCACGTCCTCCCCTTCCCTGAACACCACGTTGCCCTCTGCGTATACATCTTCAGTAGCCTTGTTGTAGCGCACGTAATCGGCAGTCAATTTCCTTATTCCTTCTTTTATCTCCACGTCACCCTTGGCTACATAGGTATCCACCTCCTTGTCGTACTGAAGAGAGTCAGCCAAAATGTCGACAGACCCTGTTGCCCTTGCCTGAGCACTATCGGGCTTGGCAGGTGAGGAATATTTTTTATTGAGGGCGCCAAATTGCCCATAGACGGTCAAAGGGATCACCATGATACCTATGAACAGAATTAAGAGGGTGATTCTTTTAAATTGAACCGCCAATAATTGACCTCGCCTCTCCTATGGTATACATTGATCCGGTAACAACGATGAGATCCTCGTCACCAGCTGCACTTTGCGCCTCGGCAAGTGCGTCTTTCACGCTTTCAATAATGCGGGCACCTTTTACATAATCCTGGAGACAAAACGGGGAAAGAGCCCTTTCTACATGAGGTCTAGTAAGGATCACAATATCAAACAAAGGTAGTATCTCGTTCAATATCTCCTCATATGCCTTATCTCTCATGACGCCGAAAACAAGAATTTTCTTCTTCCCCGAGTAATGGCTCCGTAAATAATCCTTCAAAGCGCGTGCGCCATGAACATTGTGCGCCCCATCAAATAATACGGTCGGCCTCGACTTCACGACCTCCAATCGCCCTGGCCACTCAACATTGGAAAGCCCGGCCCTCACGTCTTTTTCGTTCAGACAAAAACCTGATAGCGTCAGACATTCGGTTGCTGCGAGAGCCAGCGCCCCGTTTCGAAGCTGATGATCGCCTTTGAGATTTACAAAAATATTTTTGAATCTTTTGTTTAGGCTCTCATAGGTCATGCACTGGTCGGACTCTTTGCTGCAACGGAAATCCTTGCCAAGCGCAAATACTGCACTTCCCTTGTTGCGGGCCTCCTCTTCTATCACTCGCAGCACAAGGCCGTAGGCTCCCGTGACCACTGGTACGCCACTCTTTATGATACCCGCCTTTTCCCGGGCTATATCGAAAATTTCATTGCCAAGGCAGTCCATATGATCGTAGTCAACGTTTGTGATAATGCTCACCAGAGGCAACACCGCATTAGTGGAATCAAGCCTACCTCCGAGACCCGTCTCAATAACACAAATATCTGTCTGTCTTTCAAAAAAAAATTCAAAAGCAAGGGCAGTCGTAAAGTCGAAATAAGTAAAGAACTTCTCCTCGTCGGTTTCTCTGACCTTATTTCTTAACCAGTTTGCAATGTCTGCTACTTCTTCTTCCCTGATCTCTACTTCGTTAACCGAAATTCTTTCTGTAAACGAGACAAGATGGGGGGACGTATATTTCCCCACCTTATACCCTCCCTCTAACAGCATACGGGAAAGCATGGACGCTACTGAACCCTTGCCGTTCGTTCCAGCCACATGGACAGTTTTTATGCGTCGGTGTGGATTATTGAGAAGATTAAGAATCCACTCTATATTTTCAAGCCCAAATACCGCCCCGAACTTCTCAAGGCCGGCAAGATACCTAAGGGTCTCTTCATAGCCCTTCATGTAACCAGCGATAACAACGTGTAAAGCTTCTGTTTCAGCTCTTTTCTCGGTACTATCATATCAATCATGCCATGTTCTAGGAGGTATTCAGCTCTCTGAAAGCCTTTGGGCAACTCCTCTTTTATGGTATCCTTGATCACTCTTGGGCCAGCAAAACCTATCATCGCCTTCGGCTCGGCAATGATGATATCTCCAAGCATACCCATACTCGCGGTCACCCCTCCGAGAGTCGGGTCCGTGAGCACTGAAATATACGGAACACCAGCAGATTTCAGCCTGTAAATTGCACCTGACACTTTAGACATCTGCATAAGGGACATAATGCCTTCCTGCATTCTCGCCCCCCCCGAAGAACAAAAAAGGATCGTGGGTATTTTCTTGTCCGCCCCCTCCTCCATGATTCTCGTAATTTTCTCACCAGCCACGGACCCAAGGCTGCCGCCCATAAAGGTAAAATCGAATATAGCAACCAAAACCTCTATCCCTCCTATCTTTCCTTTGCCGCAGTATAACGAATCCTTTTTCTTCGTCGCCTCTTGGGTCTCTTGGAGCCTGTTCTTGTAAGGCTTTGTATCCTTAAACCGGAGAAAATCTACAGGCTCTATTTTTTTGAATAGCTCCGCAAAAGACCCTTTATCAAAGGTAAGGGATACTCTGGTTTCAACCGTAATAGGAAAATGATACGAACACTTCAGACAGACGCTCTGATTACGTTCCACCTCTTTCTTGTACAGGAGTTCTTGGCACGAGCTGCATTTAATCCAAAGCGATTCCTCGCGAACCGCTTTTTTTATCTCTTTTTCAATATCTATTTCTTTGTGAGGCTTAGTCTCACTTTCTTTCTTTCTGAATAATCCCATTGTTCAATTTCCAGTTGATTTTTTGTTAGAAAGCTACCAAAATAAGTATGTCATGTCAATAAAAAGGGTCACTATACCAGCTCATTACAACCTTGAAGGTATTTTGAGAACAGGAAGCCGCGGCGCAGGTGTAGTGATATGCCATCCCAATCCGCTCTACGGAGGAAGCATGTTCAATAATGTGGTGGATGCCATTGAAGAAGGATTCTCGTCAAAGAATTTCACCGCCCTGAGGTTCAATTTCCGGGGAGTGGGAGAGAGCGCTGGAGTTTACGGCGGCGGAGACGGTGAGATAGATGATCTGACTGCTGCTCTCAGCTTCCTAAAGAGCCATTTATCATCCGACGCACACGTGACACTTGCCGGTTATTCCTTCGGGGCTTGGATCTGCAGTCGCGCTGCAGCCCGGCTTGGTAATATAGACCGCCTCTTTCTTGTGGCATATCCTTTTGCTTTTTATGGGACGGAAGAATTGAAGGCCTTTTCGGGCAAAATCTATCTTGTCGGCGGCACCCGAGATGAACTAGGCCCCAAAGAGGCTCTCCTTGATTTTTACCAAAACCTGGCGCTGATTGACAAATACCTTAAAATCATACCCACTGACCATTTTTACTGGGGGAAAGAGGAAGAAATAGCGCAGCTCATAAGGGAACAAGTGGGTCTTGAAGACCAGTCCGGAACCGGAGACTAAAGTTCCCATCTATTCAATCCTCATAATAAGATAAAGATTCGTGACGGACTTGTCTTTGTCTTCCTGCACGCGGCAATCGCTCATAACAATTTTTGCGGACCCGATTTCTTTGGCCTTCAGACGCTACACGTTCCAGATCAGGCCCACCGATCCAGCCCGCGCGCCACTATTGTCTCCTTGAAAGTTACTTCAAGACGCTTCTTATAAAAGTACTGAACTCATCAAATTGCCTTAATAGCCTGCCGTCCCGACTACACGGCGCGAACGTACATGTCATCACGATAGAGACATAGCTGGTGTTCACCCCCACATTAAAATGGTTTGGATCACCTGTAAATCTTTCAGGTTCAAGCGTCCATATATTTCTGATAAAATCATAAGGAGATTTTGCTTATAAGCTTTTCAAACGACTTACCAGATTGTACGTCAGGAGAAATGTATGGAGGTGTTCTTTTAAGCTCTTTATGACTGCCATAAAGAGCTTAAAAGAACACCCACCAATTTCCCGCCCTATCTCAAGAAGTCCGATCATTGTTTTGAATCTAGGACACCATCATTTTCATGAAAGATCTAAACCCATCAATGACCTTATGTATCATAAAATAACTATCCATTATTTCATTATGTTACAATTCAATATGGTACTTATTTTCAAAATATGAGGTTGACAAGATATATGGATCTGTTTATGTTAAGTGCAATATGAATGCTCTCAGAAAAGCAGCAGCCGCGTCCATTCCCCTTACCGTGCTCTTATGTTTTACTTATGGACATTTCCATCAAGTCAAGATTTCGACTCCCCATGAGGCCACAAAAGAACAGATTGTCCAAAAAATAATCCAACACATGGAAAACGAAAGTGTGAGCTTCGAAGACGAAGCACTCTGGAGTAGCGCAGAGATTATTTACGAGGAATCAAGACAGAAGCGTATAGACTACAGGCTCGTACTGGCAGTCATGAAGGTAGAGAGCAATTTCCAGCATGACGCGGTATCCAACCGTGGGGCAAGGGGACTCCTTCAACTGATGCCTTCGGTGGCCAAATTTATTGCAAAAGACGCGGGAATTCAATGGCATGGAGTGAAGACCCTTGACGAGCCTACGAAGAATATAAAGATAGGCATCCATCATCTTTCTAGTCTGCTTGATGACTTTGAAAGTCTGAATCTCGCCCTTCATGCGTATCATGTGGGACCCACCAGACTAAAGGAAATTCTCTCGGAACAGCATAAGCCTGACAAGAAATTTCTCAATCTCGTTCTTAAGGAATACAAAAATAATAAAGCCTCCCTCCCCGAACCCAACCTCCTTTAAAATATTTTCATAAATTGGTATAATAGAGACACTCCAACTTCCTGGATTCGGGGTCGGTAATACTTTCGGACGGCTTTGTCACATTTTATTCGCCATCTCATAGGGAAAATGAGGTATCAGTATTTACCTGCCACCGCGGATACCGATCTTCTCTTCTCTTAGAAGTCTCTCCGGGAACAGAGGACAGACCGACAGACCACGGTGACGCTTCTTACGGACGAGGTACCGACAGGACCGGATACGTTCCGGCCAGATGGATGACGATATAAGGTTCTTCTATGTATAATCCTGGCAAGAATGGGTTCATTTACCTAAAAGGGAAAATCGGTTCGTTCGTCTCTTTCTTTCTCTCCCGCATCGACCGCAAGACGGTGCTCTTTTATGAGACAGATGGTGAAGCGCTGTTACTGAAAGAGGAACTGGAGTTTTTCACAGGAAGAGATGTCCATCTTTTCCCTCCGTATTCGAATAAAGTATTCGAAAAAGAGGATGAAATGAAGAGGACAGGTTTCCTCTCGCACCTGGCCTCGGATGATGCTTTTTTCGGACTGTTTCCCTATAGCGCCATAAACCATCCTTTGAGTCCCGTTCAGGCATTTGAGGACCAAAAGAGACAGATCAGCTTCGGCGATACAGTCTTTCGGGAAGACCTCATTCAGCACCTCGACAAAATGGGATACGAACTTACGACTCTCGTGCGCGAGGAAGGGGAATACGCAAAAAGGGGCAGCATCGTAGACGCATTTCCTCCTTCTTATGGAAAGCCTGTGCGTATAGAGTTCCTGGGAGATGAGATCCTTTCTTTGCGCTCCTTTGATCCCCTTACACAAAGATCTCACGGGGAGCTGGAAAAATGCAACCTCGTGCCGGTGAAGACCAACGGCGGAGAAGAAGCTGCTCTTTCCGATTACTTTGACGACAATATGGTCTTTGTCCATAAGGGGCTCCAAAACCTCCTCCTGGTCGTAGAAAATGTGAATCATAAAGAGCAGTTGCGACAGCGATGTCTGTCAGGTCTCAATATTAATGTGTCCGGCATTGAAGGCGATGAGTCCGACACATTGATTGAGGCGGTTTCGAATGAAGACCTCAGACTGCTCCTTGAAACAAAAAAGAGTGAAATGTTCAGGATCCTTTCGGAAAAGATGACAAGAGAGTGGCATAAATACCGGTACGTCTATATTTTTGCCAGCAGCATGCGCCAGGGGGAGCGGCTCAGGGATATTTTCAAGAACTATGGCATTTCTCTACCTATATTGAATGCCATCTCTTTTTCGACACGAGAAAGGGAGAGTGGCATAGTAATAGGGCCTCTAAGGAGAGGATTCAGGACATCAGATATCGTTCTCCTCACCGAAGAAGATATCGTAGGCCCGAAGAAAAGGGTGGTCAAAAAGCGGAAAAGCAACGGTATCGATGAGTTTATTACTTCTTTCAAGGACCTCCAAACAGGTGAATGGGTGGTCCATGTAGAGCACGGCATTGGAGTTTACAAGGGACTTACTGAGTTAAAAGTCGCGGGGTATACCAAGGATTTTCTTCAAATAGAGTATCAGGATAGCGATAAGCTGTACGTTCCCATTGATGACCTTCATCTGGTGCAGAAATTTATTGGCGGCGAGAAGGCCAAACCGAAGATCGATAGACTCGGATCACAATCCTGGAAAACGACGAAAAGGAAAGTCAGAAAACAGGTAGAAGACATCGCCAAAGAACTTCTCGAAATTTATGCAGAGAGGGAAATGGCTGAAGGCTATGCGTATCCACCTGAGGATGAGCTTTTCAGAGAAATGGAGTCCCGGTTTGAGTTTGAAGAGACGGAAGGGCAGTCCGAAGCCATCGAGGCTGTTCTCAATGATCTGAAGAGCGCAAAGCCGATGGACCGTGTCATATGTGGAGATGTAGGATTTGGAAAAACGGAGGTGGCCATCAGGGCATCTTTTAAAGTCGTCATCGAAAACCGGCAGGTAGCCCTTCTCGTTCCTACCACGATCCTCGCCCAGCAACATTTCAAAACTTTTCAGGGAAGATTCGTCGATTACCCGATAAACATCGAAATGTTAAGCAGATTCAGGTCCAGAGAAGAGCAAAAACACATCGTGGAGAGAGTAAAGAAGGGTTCAGTAGATATTATAATAGGCACACATCGGCTGCTCCAGAAAGACCTCGCCTTCCGGGATCTTGGTCTCCTGATAATCGACGAAGAACACAGGTTCGGCGTGAAACATAAGGAATTGTTGAAACAGGCAAGAAAGAACGTGGATGTCCTTACTCTGAGCGCAACACCAATTCCGAGGACTCTCTACATGGCAACATCCGGCATAAGAGATCTGAGTGTTATCAATACCCCGCCCCTCGACAGGTTAGCGGTGAAGACTTCTGTGGTCAAGTTCAAGGACAACCTGATCCACAAGGCTGTGATGAAGGAGTTGGAGCGAGGGGGACAAGTGTTCTTCGTCCACAATTTCATTCATAATATAGGGGTCGTGCACAACCACTTGTCGAAACTCGTCCCTGATGCGAGAATTGTCGTGGCTCACGGCAGGATGGACGGCAAGACCCTTGAAAAGATCATGTTCGACTTCATCGATCGGAAATATGATATCCTCCTCTCGACCAATATCATTGAGTCCGGCCTCGACATTTCTAACGTGAATACCATATTCATCAATAACGCCCACAAGATGGGCCTTGCCGAATTATACCAATTGAGAGGCAGGGTCGGAAGGAGCACAAAGCAGGCATATGCGTACCTACTGGTCCCAAAAGATGAAACCCTGAAAAAGGATTCGCTTCTCAGACTCAAAATCATTGAGGAGTTATCGGAGCTCGGCTCAGGCTTCCATGTGGCAAATTACGACCTTGAGATAAGGGGGGCGGGCAACCTTCTGGGAAAGGAACAGTCGGGCAATATAAATCTTATAGGCTTTGAGCTCTATTGTCTCATGCTTGAGGACGCCATCACCAACCTCAAACATGAGGGGACCGGGGTCCGGCGCGAAGAGGAAATCGTACCGGAAATCAACATCCCCGTCGATGCATTCATCCCCGACACGTATATTGAAGACCCTGCCCAAAAACTCCTCATATACAAAAGACTCTCCAAAGTGCGAAGCGGGTCTGAGCTCATAGAGATGGAAAACGAGTTAAAAGACCGATATGGTGAAGTTCCGGGACCACTCGAAAATCTTCTGGAAATCATTTCTCTCAAGGCTCTCCTATTCCATTTGAAAATCAAGAAGATAGAACATTCCTCAAAACAGTTCATGCTTCACGTCACGGAACGCACACCCATCAACATGGAAAATCTGCTTCATCTCGTGAGAGAGGGAAAAGAGAAGATCAAGCTTCTTCCTGACGGAAGGATTATAATCGAAACGGAAAAGAAGGGCCGTGACGCAATTGTGTTCACCAGAAACATATTGATGCGTATTGTTACAATATGATATAATAAATGGGAAATTTGAATAAAAATGAGCTGCAAGGACAAATGCACTTTTCGATTTCCCTCGTCATGACAAAATCTTGCAGCCAAAAAGACTTCAAAGGGATGGGGTGAGTAGATGAAAAAGATTTGTATTCTTCTGTGCGCAGTGTTGCTTATATTTTCATGTTCTAAGAAAGAGGACGGGAAGGTTCTTGTGACAATTGACGGAGAAAAAATCACTCTCAATGAGTTCAACAATGCGCTCGACAAGATACCTATGAATATGAAAATGCTTGTCGCTACAGAAAGCGGCAAGAGAACCTATCTTGACAATTTTATTACCAAAAGACTGCTTCTCAGGGAGGCCAAGAAAGAGAAAATGGACAGCGACAAGGAATTCCTTGAAAGACTTGGGGAGATTAGAGATCAGCTCCTCATGGAATCCTTGCTGAAAAAGAAACTCACCCTTGAGGGAAAGGTGACCGATGAGGACTTAAAGCAATACTACGCCTCTCACAAGGAAGAATTCAAAAAAGAAGGTGAGATCAATACAAGGCATATTCTCCTGAAGACGGAAGACGAGGCTAAGCAGATACTTGTCAGACTTCAAAAGGGAGAAGACTTTATCGAACTTGCCAAACGATATTCTATTGATCCCAACGCGAAAGCATCCGGCGGAGAAATAGGATTTCACCCCAGAGGGTCCCTTCTCCCAGAATACGAGGCCCAGGCTCTGAAATTGAAAAAAATTGGACAGATAAGTGGTATCGTCAAGACCAAGTTTGGCTACCATATTATACAGCTGGAAGGTATAAAACCGTCGGCTTACGTGCCCTTCGACGAGGTCAAGGAATTTGCAAAACAGCAGATGGGGCAGGAAAAACAAAAAGAGCTTTTCGAACAGTATGTTCAAGACCTCAAGAAATCCTCAAAAATAACGATAAACGAGTTGCTGCTGAAGACTGAAGATAAGCCTAAGGCGACATCGCCTAGCGAGAAACCGGAGACAAAACTAGAAGAAACCGCCGGGCCTCAGAATGAAGAAACAAAACCAGTGGCTAAAGAAGATAACCAGGCGGAACAGAAGAAAGACGCGGCGAAGTCTGAAGGCAAGCAGGAAAAGTCTGCAGTGAAGGAGGAAGGACAACTAAAAAAATGAGTATTCTCTTATCGGTCTTCATAGCTCTTTCTCTGTTTTGGCCTGCCTTGTCCCAAGGAGAGGTAATAGATAGGGTGGTAGCAATCGTAAACGATGATATTATTACGCTCAAGGAGACCGAAAAATACGTTCCTATCGAGAAAAAAGACAAATTCGTGTCGATAAACGAATACCTGCAGGGCCTGAGACTGAAGGAAAAAATGGATTTCATGATTGACGACTTGCTTATCAGGCAGCAGGCAAAAAAACTGAACGTTTTTGTATCAGATAAAGACGCCGATGCCATAGTAGACAATATAAAAAAGCAGCACCTTATCACGGAAGAGGATCTGAAGCAGCAGTTGGCAAAAGAACATATCAATTACACTGATTTTTATGAAGGCTTGAAATCGAATCTTCTTCGCACGAGAGTCCTTACGCGTATCATTTCCCCTGACGTGACCATCACGGAAGCAGATTTGAAAGATTACTACAACAAACACCTGGATGAATTCAAAGATGAAGACTACAAGTTGCAGCATATTTTTATATCAGGGAAAAGATCTGATATAAAGGACCGAGCCATACGAGCATACAACCTCCTTAAAGAAGGAGAGTCTTTTGAGGCAGTGGCCAAGGAGTTCTCGGACGACCCGTCAGCCGATAATGGCGGCGATATAGGGTTTGTCCGGAAAGAAGATCTTGTCCCTGAATTCAGGGGAGCAGTCACTTTTCTCACCCCGGGAACATACAGCAAGATCGTACAGTCGGCATACGGAGTCCATATCCTGAAGCTTATTGAGGTGAAGGCCGGCGGCACATTACCCTACGAGGCAGTCAAGGTACAGATTCAGGAAAAGATCGTTTCAGATTTGTCCCAGAAGAGATATAAAGAATTTATCGAAAAGTTAAGAAAATCATCCTATATTGAGGTAAAGATCTGAAAAGGATCGCGATCACGATGGGAGACCCCGCCGGCATAGGCGGAGAAATCATTCTGAAATCTTTACCCCATCTCCGTAAAGACAGCATCCCCGTTGTGATCGGGGATTTTATTGCAATGAAAGCCCACGCCGGCTCCATTTTTGGTGATACCGCCCTTCCGTTCAAGGATTTCGGAGAGGGCCGCACCGGTGACGCAGAATTCATAGACTTATCGCTTATTGACAAAATAGAATTCGGCACAATCAGTGCAATGTATGGTGAAGCTTCCTACAAATATGTCATCGAAGCTCTCAAGTATGTCTTTTCCGGAGAAGTTGCCGCAGTTGTTACCTGCCCGATAAGCAAGGCCGCCCTTCGCTTGGCCGACGTTCCTTTTGCAGGCCATACCGAACTTCTCGCTCATTACGGCGGTACAGAAGAGTATGTCATGATGATGGCAAACAGGGATATGAGGGTCTCCCTCGCAACAATCCACATTCCCTTAAAAGATGTGCCGGAAGCACTGAACGCCAATGAGATCCTGAAAACAATCTCTATAACTCACCGTTCGCTGAAAGAATATTTCGGCATCAAGAACCCCTCCCTGAAAGTCTGCGGCCTAAATCCACACGCAGGGGAACAGGGTTCCATAGGCGTCGAGGAGAAGTTTATAGAAAAAGCCGTTACATTCGCACAATCCCAGGGCATTGATGTAAGCGGTCCTTTTTCGGCGGACACCCTTTTCTACCATAAGGATTGCGATGCCTTTGTAGCCATGTACCATGATCAGGGACTTATTCCGATAAAGACCGTCGATTTTGCAGGAACCGTGAATATTACGTTGGGACTTCCCTTCATACGTACCTCTCCTGGCCATGGCACAGGTTTCGATATTGCAAGCAAAGGGCTAGCAGACCCAACCAGTCTGGTAAGGGCCTACCGTATGGCCGAGAAAATGATAACCCGCCTCGATTAGAGGATTTCTATGGATTTATTCGACTATATCCCACCCGATCAACCGACTGGAAAACCGCTTGCAGATAGGATGCGGCCGCGGACTCTGGAAGATTTCATGGGGCAAGAGCATATTCTCGGAGAGGGCAGATTGCTCAGACGCCTCCTTGAAAAAGGAGATATACCATCCATGATACTCTGGGGACCGAGCGGCGTAGGGAAAACGACTTTGGGATGGTTGATGGGACGCTACATGAAACTCCCCTTCATCACCCTGAGTGCCGTAAGTATCGGCATCAAAGAGGTGAAAGAAGTAATCCGGAAATCCAAGTTCCATAAGATCATCCTTTTTATCGATGAATTTCACAGATTCAATAAACTTCAGCAAGATACATTCCTCCCTCACGTTGAAAACGGGGACATTACCCTCATCGGCGCAACCACGGAAAATCCCTCTTTCGAAATCATTGCCCCCCTTCTTTCAAGGATGAGGGTACTTACCCTTAATCCTCTGACGAAGGATGACGTGACGGCAATTCTCAGAAGAACATTGAAGGATGATCAGGAGCTTAAGACCGCCTCTCTTTGGATAGAAGAAGATGTCATTTCGGAGATTGCAGCCCTTTCGAATGGAGACGCCCGAAGAGCCCTCAATCTTCTGGAGTTATGTTACATAATGGTACGAGAGACTGGCGAAAAAAAAGAGGGGATCACTCACGCCATCGTGAAGGAGGCTTATCAGAAAAACATCGCCGTATACGACAAAAAGGGTGAAATGCACTATGACCTAATAAGCGCCCTTCACAAAAGTATGAGGGGTTCCGACCCAGACGCGGCCCTTTACTGGCTTACCCGAATGATTGAAGGAGGCGAAGACCCTCTTTACATACTGAGAAGGATGGTCCGGTTTGCCTCAGAAGATGTGGGCAATGCAGACCCTGCAGCTCTGACTCTTACCGTCTCGGCAATGGAGGCATTCAAATTTATCGGTCCTCCGGAGGGACTCTTGGCACTCGCACAGGCGTGCATTTATCTCTCCCTTTGCGAAAAAAGCAATGCGGTGTATGTTGCATACGGGGCTGTACGATCGGATATGAAGACTCTTTCTGAATATCCTGTACCCATGCACATAAGGAATGCCCCAACGAAATTAATGAAGGAACTGGGCTACGGTCACGATTATCTATATCCTCATGATTTCGAGGATGCCATCGTGAAACAGGATTACCTGCCTGAAGAACTACGGGGCAGGCAATACTACCATCCTACAGACAGAGGATACGAAAAGCAGTTAAAGGTATTTCTGGAAAAAGCAAGAAGAATGTTCAGAGGGGATTAGGCAGTGTCGACGCTTTCATCCGTCAAGGAGTCTATCGGCAAACCGATGTTAAAATTTAACATTATCGGCATCGCATCCAAATTATATACTTGAAATATAAAAAATCTCAAATCGGTTAATGTCATGGCGGACGGCCAGATTCAGTTTCTCTTATCCTATTTGCTGGTTGGTATGAAAATACTCTTTTTACCTTAAACGGGAATTTTTGCAGCATTCTTGCTGTCAAGAAAAGACAGACCGCGATTTTATGATTGACGTTGCATGGCGGGAAAATTTATTATTCTTTTTGATCAGTATAATCGGTACTTTTAGAAAGCGAGGTATCAGACTGACTTGGGTAAGCTCTTCGTCCCATACAGCAACGACTTTGAGATAAATTACGATACCATCGACTTTGAAAACTCACACAGGGTGGTGGAGATCTGGTAAAGATAAAGGAGATAGCCGAATTCGCCGAGGTCGATCCCTGTACGGTTTCCGACCTCCTTCTCTGCCATAGCCAACGGCTCGTGAGTATTGTAGAGGCAAACGACGAGGTCTCTGTTGCCAGACGGGCGGCGGGAGGAACCGTCCTGGCCGCAATGGCGGCCTTGTCCGGCCGACCGGCCTTTGCGCTCATACAACCTCCGGGCCATCATGCCGGCTATGATTTTAACGGCGGCTTCTGTATTATTTAACAACATGGTAATTGCCCTCAAGAAGCTGCTATCGGAAGGGCTCATCCGAAACGCTCTTGTCGTGGATATTGACCTTCACTATGGAAACGGAACTTTCGACATAGTCAAAGATGATGACAGGATTACTTTCAGGAATATTCTCGCTACCTCCAGAGAACAATTCTTTAAAATTTTTGGGGATGCACTTAAGGATGCTGCATCATTCGACCTCGTCGGGTGCTCAGCAGGGTTCGACACATATATAAAAGACTGGGGCGCCATGCTTCTCACTGATGATTACAGGAGGATAGGAAATCTCCTCGTTTCATCGAATCCGCACGTCTTCTCCATTCTTGAGGGGGGCTACTACATAGAGGACCTTGGGATAAATGTCCTTTCATACCTGAAAGGCGTGCAGGAAGCTTGTTCATAATCGTAGTTCTTTCTTTCGTCGCAGGTATTTACCTGGAGGCCGTGTATCCCTGCCCGCCGGCCCGCCTGTTGCTCATCATTCTCGCGCCCCTTCCTTTCATCCCTTTTCTGATCCCCAAAAAACCGACTCTCGCTTCCAGCCTCATGGTCGTGTTATTTGTATTGACTGGGATGCTGCGCCTCGCGATAGTGACATCGAGTCAGACATACGTTGTCTTTGAAGATCAAAGCGAGGTCTATGAAGGAGTCATCGTTGAACAATCTCCAAACACAAAGGTCGTAAGAATTGAAAAACCCCTTGATTTTCGTGGCATGAAGGTTATATTCAGAACAACGGACCGGCTCCGGATAAACGACAAGATAAAGGTCTTCGGGCAACTGAGAGAAATGGCTCTCACGCACAACAACCCTTCACTCATTTCATGGAAATGGACCAAGAGACTCGAAGGGATATCCCATGAAATACGAGGTACCATTATTGCAACCTCTCCTGGCACGAATTTGATTCACTGGTGGAGGGACTTTCTGAGCAGGAGGATCGAGGCATCCGGTGCCGCAAATCCGGGTATCATCAAGGCACTCACGGTCGGTGATACCACAGGTATCAATGAGGAGACAAAAACCCTTTTCCAAAAAACAGGGACATCTCATATTCTTGCTATCTCTGGCTCGAATATAGGCATAGTTACCGGCTTCTTCTTCTTTATCACCCGCGCTCTAATACGAAGGTCATCCCGACTAAGACAAAGGGGGGATGATATACGGTACGCCGCCCTCTTATCAATACCTTTTGCCTTCGCATTCATGCTTACAGCCGGATCAAGTATCCCTACCATCAGGGCCACGATTATGATCACCGTGTTTATGATAGGCCTCTTTTCAGAGAGAGGCAAACATATGATCAATACCATCGCATTGAGCGCTCTCGTCATCCTCCTCATATATCCTCATTCCCTTTTCTCACCCTCCTTCCAGCTTACCTTTATGAGCGTGTTGCTTATCGTGATATGCTCGGAGCGGTTCTATCCGTTAAGGACTGAGAGCAAGATCCTAAGATGGTTTGCCTCATCCATCCTAATGACAGTGGCCGCGACCATCGGTTCTATGCCAATCGTAATATATCATTTTTACGGGTTTAATCCCTTTTCCATAGTTTATAATCTGATTGCAGTGCCTTTGATGTGCGTCATTGCCATGCCTATAAGCCTCTTGGGACTCGTTCTTCCATGGGGTGAATATCTCCTCCGATTCTCTGGAGTTGTGTTAGACTTCACAGTACATACTCTCGAATATCTGAACACCGGCTACATCTATCCCGTAGTCCGCCCTACCCTATTCGAATGCCTGCTCTATTTCTCTCTTGTTCTCCCTCTCTTTTATGTCAAAAAACGCATCGTCCTTGCCGGTCTCGTCTTCTTCCTGATCCCCAGCGCTTTGGGGTATTCCTGGTACACGTACCTTGAGAGGTTTCATAACCGGACTCTCTGCATTCATTTTATTGATGTGGGACTCGGGGACGCAATGCTCGTGGAAGCACCTAGAGGAATACGGATGCTAGTGGATGGAGGCGGTGGGTACAGAGATAATAATGACGTGGGCACATCAATCATTACCCCCATACTCCTTTCCAGGAAGATCCAGACCATCGATTACGTCATAAATACTCACCCACACGGTGACCACATAGGCGGACTGCTTGCCGTGCTCAAATCTTTCAGGGTAAAACATTTTGTCACAGGGGCTTATTTCGGGAAAGAAACCAACTTCTTAGATCTTCTCGTCTTGTTAAAGGAGAAAGGTATACCCCTCGAAATCTGGAAGAAAGGCGAACGGTACGCCTTCAAGGAAAATATGGAAATTGATGTCCTCAATCCGGGAAAGGATATTTCTTCCGACAATCCGAACAATGCTTCTCTCGTCCTGAAACTGACCCATGGAGATAATTCCTTTCTTCTCACCGGAGACATTGACCGTCAAGTCGAGGAAAAACTCATCCTCACCGGCACTCCGGTCCGATCAAGGGTAATCAAAATACCTCACCACGGCAGCCACTTTTCGAACTCCATCTCCTTCGTCCAGGCAGTCAAACCCGACATGGCGGTGCTTAGCGTAGGTAAAGGCATCAAAGGTTTGCCGGGAGATGGTGCCCTCGACACCTATAAAGCCCTTTCCGTGCCTGTGTTTCGGACAGACCAGCATGGTCTCATCAAGATTTGCTCGGACGGCAGGGGCTTGACTTGCAAAATTTTAATCCATGACACCGGCAAAATGGCTCCATACTCCTCACCTTAGCTCTCCAGGCGCCTAAACTTTTTCATAAAGGGAAGCAAATATACTCCGTTCTCGCTGCCCACAAGCTCATCTGTTTCAAAGTGAGCCATAAAAGATTATGCTATGGGGTAGTGCATCCTCTAACTCCATACCTTCCGATTCTGCTTCTCTCGTTTATGATCACTCTTTTCTTAGTCTCGGCGATCATTCCGCCGATATATTTACCGCCATATACAGACTGTAAATACCTCTCTTGTCGCAGAAGTCGAGGCCGAAGGTGATGCCTCCCCGCCATATTGGCAACGATCCATGGTTCCCACAATGCTGCTCCCCCTCTGTCGTCAAGAGGGCCGCCACGGTTGCTTTGAGATACCTGATCAGGTTCTGCTCCTCCCGGAGAGATCCGCACTCCTGCTCTTTTGTACACCCACCACTCTTTGTGTAAAGCAAGTTCTCGCTCTGCTTTTCATGATCATGATTTAAAATACCAAGCCCTTTCTTTACCTATTATACCAATTTGACATAACGTATACTTATTATATAATGCAAGCAACGAGAATAGAGAGGAGAATATTTACATAGCGATATATTTATAATACACCTCCTCTTATTGGAGGTGTATTATGCCGAAGTGTAAGAATTACGACTCAGAACGAACTATAAAAAATGGAATAGTAAGGGGTA
>JAISPL010000016.1 GCA_031274925.1 Syntrophobacterales bacterium
ACCTCAACACAGGCTTATGCGCAAGGGGCGATATGGATAACATACCCCTTATTTTATGGAATAATGGGGCGCAGGCGGGATGCGCCACAGGAGGGGCCTGTACAGACAGCCTTACTGTGGATGTCTGGGATGTGGATAATGGTGTTACCTCCTGCTCCAGATCAACTTCCAAATATATCAAGAAGACACCCCATGTGTGGGCTACAAACGACCCGAACGACCCGAAATGGAAAAAATACAATGGCGCGGTAGATTACTGTGAGGGAGGAACAGATATGCCATGCGCCTGCGGAATAGGTCAGGGGAAATACGTGAATAGGTACGAAGCTTATGACTATCCTCATCCGTTGACAGGTAACTCTAAACCGCCTATCCCTAGCCCTTGCAAGCTCTCTCCGCCAACGCTCAGAATCGTGCAGTAATAGATAGATTCATCGCTCTGTCACATCAGGTGTTCGTGAATGAAGGCATATAACCTTCACGAACCGCAGCGAAAAAATTGCGACAGGTTTGTTAAAGAAGTACTATCGCATCTCGGACGAAACTGCGGTGTCCACATAATATCATGCGCTACATTGCCACCTCGCTTTGCCTCCTCTTAATTATCTATCTTTTTCGGATGGATTACAAAAAAGAAGGAAATCCATCCAATGCTCTATGGATTCCTCTGCTTTGGATGTTTCTGGCTGGATCACGTTATGTTTCGTCATGGTTCAATCTACGTTCGCAGATGTCATTAGCTGACGCGTATACTGAAGGCAGCCCAATTGATGCCGCTTGTTTCCTGACTCTCATTGTGGCGGCCGCAGTTGTCTTATCTCGAAGAAGGGTTGACTGGAGAAATATGATGATACAAAACAAATGGATCTGGTTATATTTCCTTTATTGTGGCGTCAGTGTTGTCTGGGCCGATAACTCGTTTGTCAGTTTCAAAAAATTTATCAAGGAATTAGGCAATCCGATAATGGCATTGGTGATTTTGACGGAAGAACGTCCTTATGAAGCACTCGGGTTTATTTTGAAACGTCTCTCTTTTCTACTTTTACCCTTATCCGTTCTATTTGTTAAATATTTTCCTGAGTTGGGTAGAGCATACCGTGTCGGCGGGTCTCCAATGTATACCGGTGTAGGTCATCAGAAGAATAGCCTCGGAGTTATATGTCTGATTGCAGGTATCTATTTTGTCTGGAGACTGCTCTTTAACTGTAAGGAGGCGCGTACACTGTCAAAAGAAAATTTAATCAGTTTTGTGTTTCTCGGGGTGATTGCCTGGCTTCTTTATATGTCTGACAGTTCCACCAGCCTTGGTTGTTTAGCGCTGGTAGCGAGTCTGCTCTTTGTGGGCCGTAGTAAGTTTATCACCGAAAGTCCTGCCAGGCTTATAACTGTTATAGCTACGGTCACTGCCATTCTGCTGGTTATGGACATGGCACTGGGTGTGCGCGAGGTTATTTTTGATCTCCTTGGGCGTGATGCGACACTGACGAGCAGAACGCACATATGGGAGGTTGTCAAAGAGATGGACACGAATCCTGTTATAGGCACAGGTTTCATGAGTTTCTGGTCAGGTGAGAGAATGGCGACAATATGGGAGGGAATCGGCGGTGCAGTTATAAATCAGGCGCACAATGGATATTTGGAACAATATCTGAATCTTGGTTACGTCGGGGTTGCTTTCATTGGGGCAATTTTGTTGTCCGGATTGATCAATATCCGGAGGCACTTAGCAACCGACTATCCGGCGGCGATTCTGAGGCTGTGTTTTGTCATAACAGCTATTCCCTATAATTATACCGAGGCGTCATTTTATGGGATCAATAACATCTGGCTGCTGACACTGTTCGGAGTCATTGAGATATCGTACCGGCGAGATCCGAAAAGACAGTAAATCGTAGACCATTATGATGCTATTCATGATTAACCTGTTCTTGCGTGTCAGGGAGAAAGCCTTTTCAACTGACCAAGTGGTTCTGTCGGTGAAGAACTGTAATATCCTAATTATTTCTTTTGCATTCAATGACGCGCCGAAGACAGCATTTATAGTTGGCGGAAAAATGCCAGGCTCAATCGGCGTGAAAGCTGTTTTTTTATTTTCTGGGGGTTTTATTCTTCCACGAAGACGGAAACCGGTTGCATTTTCGAAGGATTTGGTCAATATGACTACTGAAGGACGGGCTTGGTCGCCACATGTTCGATCGTTTGGATACATAGGAACAACTGCAATGATAGGTCAATGACAATGCTTTTTACTTCCATGGCTTTCTTCGGATTCATAACTATTGTTCTTTTGATATACCCAAGACTGCACCTTCGCGGACAGAATATCTTCCTTCTGGCTTCGAGTTACAGTTTTTACGGTTATTGGGACTGGCGTTTCCTTTTCCTTCTTTTCACATCAACCGCCGTAGACTTTTGGGCAGCCAACAGTATTCAAAGGTCGGAAGACATAAGACATAGAAGGTTATTTCTCTTGGCCAGTATTGCCGTTAATCTTGGAATCCTTGGTTTCTTTAAGTATTATAATTTTTTTCTGGATTCTGCAGTCTCGGTTCTGGGCTACATGGGACTCAAGGCGAACACGCCAGTCCTTAAAATTGTTCTTCCCATCGGGATCAGTTTTTATACATTTAAGACTATGGCATATACAATCGACGTTTATCGGAGAAATATTGCGCCTACAAATCATTTCATTGAGTATGCCCTGTTCGTTTCGTTTTTTCCGCAACTCCTCGCGGGACCTATAGACAAAGCCAAGAAGTTTCTCCCTCAAATCTCCGCCCCGCGGTCAATTACACGTGCGAAGATTCTTACGGGTCTGAACTTGATCTTGGTGGGTTATTTCAAGAAAGTTGCGATTGCCGATACCCTTGCTCCCATTGCCGACAATATTTTTGGGGATCCTGGAGGAATGTCCTCCGGGCAGTTGTGGACCGGAGTTTATGCCTACACTTTTCAGATTTATGGCGACTTTTCCGGCTATACCGACATCGCGCGGGGAATTTCGCTGCTTCTAGGATTTGAGACCATAGAAAACTTCAATGCTCCCTATTTAAGCAGAAACATCACGGAGTTCTGGAGGCGCTGGCATATTTCGCTGTCGACCTGGTTCAGGGATTATGTGTATATACCGCTTGGTGGTAACCGATGTGGCAGGGCTAGGATGCACGGAAACCTCATCTTTACGATGCTGCTCTGCGGGCTATGGCATGGGGCAGCGTGGACGTTCGTATTATGGGGAGCTTTGCATGGAGTATACCTTATACTCCATCGCATGGTTAAGGGAGAAGGCGGACGAGGATTTTCGTGGCTTCTTTCTCTTCCATTGTGGGCAAAAGACTTAGCTAAGATATTTCTAACGTTTCACGTTGTTGCGCTCACATGGATTCTTTTCAGGGCTTCAAATTTCGAAATTGTGTTGCAATATTTTCAAGGATTGTTTGGCTTCGGCCTATTTACAGGATTATCCATTCCTGTCCTCTTTGCATGCAGTCTGTTGATCGCTCTGGATGCGGTACGGGTACACCTTGCAAGCAACACGTGGCTATCGGATCGCCAAAACTTCAGCGTAGTGCGCTACGCGGTTGCGGGGGTTATGCTTGTCAGCGTTATCGCCGCCTCTATCGGACATTTAGGAACCGTTACCCCGTTCATATACTTCCAATTCTGACAAAACGCGATGGCACTACTCACTAATACACCAGGTTTATTAACACGTCTGTTGCTCATTTCGATGATTGCTCCCTTTATCTTGATTTGGGGTGAGGTATTCACAAGGATCCTCGTTTCGCAGAATGTTGATTCAAGAATGAACATATTCGCATCTGATCCTGTAATGGGCTTTATTTATAAACCGTTTGCGAAAACATATGAAAAAGGGAGAGAATACAACGCTCCATATCAGATAAACAGCTTTGGCCTAAGAGACCGTGAGTATGAGCCCAAGAGATATGGTGTTTTCAGAGTTCTGCTGCTTGGCGACTCATTCTCAGCCAGTCACGGATTGGCAATTGAGGACAGTCTTTCGCGGCAGTTGGAGAAAGCGCTTCAGCAGACTGCGGATACCTACGGGAAAGAGGTAAAATTCGAGGTGATAAATGCGGCTGCTGGCGGCTATTCTCCTTATAACTATTGGAAAGGGTACGAAAGATGGAAGACAGTGTTCAAGCCTGATACGGTAATCGTCGGGTTGTCTCCCGACGATTATGAGTGTGATAACGAAAATATGAATTATTTGGTGGAGAACGGGGAGATCACGGCTTTGTATATGGATGGACAAGAGCCTGCAAGACGGAGAGGGTTATCGCTAAAAAGGGTCAGAAAATGGCTTTCATGGAACAGCGAATTTTACGTTCTTATGCGTAATTTTTTCTACTATAATGATTTTGGGGGATGTTTCACGGTGCGTAAGAGCCCTGGGGGAGTGGGAAATGATACCCAATTTCGTCTGTATGCGGTGTCGCAACGTAACAATGTAAAAAAAATCTGGTCAAACACATTTTCATACCTCCGAAAAATCCGAGAAGAGACGGCTCGTGATGGCGTCGGGTTAACCGTAATACCGATTCCGTTGAAATTAGAGATTGACCCAAAGCAGCTTCAACAACTCCTGGCAGCTAAAAATATGAAAGATGGGCAGGTCGACGTCGACCAAACAGCGCGGGAGATTATAGCCTTCTGCAAGATGGAAAAAATACCAGTTCTAGATCCTCGACCGGCACTCAGGGAACGCCAGAGTAAGGCGCCCTGCTATTTTATGTATGACGGACATTGGAACGAGGAAGGGGTTCGGGTTGCGTCTATCTCGCTTGCCAGGCAGTGGCGCGACTTGGCGCTGCCACCTTGGGGCATCCAAAAAAGGTAAAAACCTTTTGCTAGCAAATCTATGATGTAGATCGGTTTTGTTTTTTTTCAATGTCTCTCATCTGGGCAACAGCGTCATGATCTTCACCGTTTTATCTGGGTATTATTCGAACGTGATGTCCGAGAAGGATCTACCTTTGATTTTGCGGCGAAAGGTCTTCTCATTATGGCTATGGTGATTTACCACATAAGGACAGGAAAGTTGAGACGAGTTAGCCAACCAGATGCGGGATGCGTCAAAAAAGAGTA
Organism: Syntrophobacterales bacterium; assembly: GCA_031274925.1. Lineage (NCBI taxonomy): Bacteria > Pseudomonadati > Thermodesulfobacteriota > Syntrophobacteria > Syntrophobacterales > Syntrophobacterales bacterium. The sequence goes on from JAISPL010000016.1 coordinate 5,110, forward strand.
CAACGAGGTGAGGTAATTGATGAATACGGGCATTCCAAAGAGAATCATTCAAACCGGCAAAACTTCTGATCTGCCTCTGCTTTCGAAAGCAGTGGTGGCAAACATCAGGCTGCTCAATCCCGATTTCGAATACCTGTTTTTTGATAATGACCAGGTTTTAGAATTCATTGATCAGCAATTTCCGAAATACAGACAGACATTTAATGCTTTTCGAGTTCCTATCCAAAGATATGATTTCTTTCGGTACTTGGCGGTTTATCATTTCGGCGGGTTCTATTTTGACCTGGATGTTTTTCTGGCTTTTGGTTTATCCCCCCTTCTGGAGTTCAGTTGTGTATTTCCTTTTGAGGAGATATCCATAAATAAGGCGTTGCGCCAACACTATGGAATGGACTGGGAAATCGGCAACTACGCCTTCGGAGCGGCGGCAGGTCATCCGTTTTTACGGGCAATAATAGAAAATTGTGTTAAATCCCAGAAGGATGAAAAATGGGTGGAAATAATGATGAAGCCTATCCCCAGAATATTTCGGGAAGACTTCTACGTTCTCAATACCACCGGGCCGGGTGTAGTCTCAAGGACCCTTGCGGAATATCCCGACGCCGCCTCGGAGGTAAAGGTACTTTTCCCTGAAAATGTGTGCGATCCAGCCTATTGGCATCGCTTCGGGTCGTTTGGGGTCCATTTGCAGGAAGCCACATGGCGCAGGAAAAAGAGCTATTTGCGTAGACGGCTAACTTGGCTGTGGGCGTCATGGAGAAGCAGTAAGCTTCTTGAGGAGAGTCGGAAGTTTGGTGAGAAAAGGTCCGTGGGGCTAAAGACAATAGTATAAAACCCACCTCGCTATTTTTCATGGCCCGGCTCTAAATAGGGTGTGGCAGAGTCCTGACCGCAGAGTTGCCCTGGAATGGAGCTCTAGTGCGATTGTTTCTTGGCAAAGGATTTCATCTTAAAGTTCAGCGGTATATAGCCGTAAAGAGTTACGATACAGTCTCCTAGTGATTCCTGCTCCTATTTTGTGGATACGAGACGACTCCTGGTTGTAGGGCATTGAAAATGCGTCATGGACTTCTTGTAGCGTCCCTGAAGTCTGCTCATTACGTCTCCCTCTTGGGGTCTCATGAAGTGCATGAATAATATTGGGGGATAGGATTCAAAGTGGTGCAATTCAGCGTTGTTAACCCGGGAGATTTAGAGCAATGGAACGAAATATCGTTTTCAAGTCCAGATTGCTCGATATTCCACTCGTCGAACTGGGCTAATGTACTTACCGACACATACGGATACCGCCCGCGTTGCATGGTTATGCGTAATGATAGCGTGGTGACGGCTTTGATGCCGATGATGGAGATCAGTAGTCCGATCACGAAGCGACGCGGCGTATCGCTTCCTTTTTCAGATTACTGCGAGCCGATAGTCGCAAACAGGGTCTTGTTCCCTCAAATGATGAAAGAGATAGTGGATTATGCGTCAAATCGTGGTTGGAAATACGTGGAATTCAGAGGAGGGGCACGGTTTCTTGAAAAGGAGAACCACTTTACCCGATATTGGGGACATCGCCTTCAACTTGGAGCGGGCTTTGAGAGGGTTTTATCTGGGCTCAGGGATTCTACCAGGAGGAATATAAGACGGGCTGAAAGAGAAGGGGTAAAGACAGAGATCCTGACTTCGCTCGACGCAATCGGCCAGTTTTACAGGCTTCATTGCGGTACACGGAAACGCCTCGGCGTGCCGCCACAGCCATGGATTTTCTTTCGAAATATACATAAACATTTAATAAATACCGAATATGGATTTGTAATCCTTGCGACTTTTGAAGATGAGATTGTCGCGGGTGCGGTATTCTTCCATTTCGGGCGCAACGCTATCTATAAATACGGTGTGTCGAGAAAGAGCTATCAGTCTCTCCGAGCAAATAATCTTATTATATGGAAAGCCATCAAATGGTACCTTGACAACGGTTATAAAAGCTTATCGTTCGGGAGGACCGATATACAGAATGAAGGATTGAGACAATTCAAGAAGGGCTGGGGCACGGATGAATATCCGATGAAATACTACCGATATGACGTGGAGAGATGCAAATTTCTTAGCGAGACAGACCGGCGGCAAGGCACCCGTTTTACCGGCTTGCTGAGAATGATGCCCATACCAGTCCTCAGGATGGCAGGACGGTTGGTTTACAGGCACATAGGCTGATCTGAAATCTTACGTTTGGTTTTCTGTTGTGCGTGCTATGATTGTTAATGGTATGTTTGGGATCACAAAACGAAATGTAATGTTTCTTATTTCCATTGTATTGTCGTTATTTATTTTCTATCCTACAGTGAACAGGTTAGTAGGTCTATCGAGGGTGAGCGAGCTTTACTCGCATATCCAGCTCATGCCTCTGCTTAGCGGATGTTTTTTCTATTACAAAAGAAAGTCCATTTTCTCCGAGGTTGAGTATTCCCTGGCGTTGGGGCCAGGGTTAATCGCGGCAGGAGGTGTTCTTTATGTGACGATCTCTCTGACCAGGGGGGCAAACTACCACAATAATAATGATCATCTCTCGCTGTTGACGTTCGCCGCAGTGATCGTTTTGATAGGAGTCTTCACTCTTTTTTACGGAGTAAAGGCATTAAGGTGCGCGGTATTCCCGTTTATACTATTTTTTTTTGTAATTCCATTACCTAACCTGATCACAAATGTAAGTGTGCATCTATTACAGAAAGGTTCCGCCGAGGTTGTGGCACTGTTTTTCAGTCTGCTCAAAGTGCCCGTGGTAAGGGACGGATATGTGTTTGCTTTTCCGCAGTTGAGCATTGAGGTGGCTGAACAGTGCAGTGGAATTCGCTCAAGTATTGCTCTCGTGATTACGACCATCATAGCGGGCAACCTCTTCCTTCTTAGTGGATGGACAAGAATCGCTTTAGTCGCATCTATTGTGCCTGTGGCAATTTTGAAAAACGGAGTCCGGATCGTCACACTTTCTCTGTTGGGAGCCTATTTTGATGAGGGAATTCTTCAGGGTGATCTCCACCGAAAAGGGGGTGTTCTCTTTTTTATTTTTGCGCTCATTTTAATGTGGGGACTTGTGGCTTTGCTGAGAAAAGCTGATAAACAGTATGTGGTAAAAAAGTGATCTATTATACAATATATTCTATAGGGGGATGAACATGAGCCTAACTTCCAAGATTTCCTCTCGAAGTGCAAAAGTAGGTATTATTGGTCTCGGTTACGTTGGTTTGCCGCTCGTTATTGAGTTCTGCAAGGCGGGGTTTGATGTAACGGGATTTGATATTGATCCAGGAAAGATTGAATTCCTTAAAGCGGGCAAGAGCTACATTAAACATATTGATCTGTCAAAAACAAGGAATGTGTTGTCGTCCCGTTTTGCACCCACTTCGGAGTTTTCTTTGCTCCGCAAAATGGATTCCATCATTGTCTGTGTTCCTACGCCTCTCAACAAGAATAGAGAACCTGACATGAGATTCGTGTTTAATACCACCGAGACGATAGCCGAACACCTTCAAAAAGGGCAGTTGGTAGTTCTGGAATCCACCACGTACCCAGGCACAACCGACGAAGATATGCGAGTTATTCTGGAAAAATCAGGGTTAAAAGCGGGAAAGGATTTTTATCTTGCCTTCTCTCCAGAGAGGGAAGATCCGAACAACAAGGATTTCAGCCTAAAGACGGTTCCTAAAGTAGTAGGCGGCTATACCGGTAAGTGTCTTAAAGCGGCCAAAGCATTGTATGACACTATTGTTGATAAGACTGTCCCAGTTTCATCAACCAAAGCAGCCGAGGCAACGAAACTCCTGGAAAATATTTATCGTTCCGTGAACATAGCTCTCGTGAACGAGTTAAAAATTCTATTTGACAGGATGGGGATAGATATATGGGAGGTAATAGAAGCGGCAAAAACAAAACCATTCGGTTTTCAGGCGTTCTATCCCGGCCCCGGCTTGGGCGGCCACTGCATACCGATAGATCCGTTTTATCTCACATGGAAAGCGCGGGAATATGAGATCCCGACCAGATTTATTGAACTTGCGGGAGAGATAAATACGTCCATGCCTGACTGGGTGGTTGCTAAGGTCTCAAAGGTATTGAACGATAAAGGCAAATCAATCAAGGGGTCCAAAATACTTGTACTTGGACTTGCTTACAAAGGAAACGTCGACGATGACAGGGAATCACCGTCTTACAGATTGATGGAAAAACTTGAAGAACTGGGTGCGGTAATAGCCTATAACGATCCGTACATTCCCGTCATACCACGCACCAGAGAATTTTCCAAATATGCCGGAAAAAAGTCTGTAAAAATCACCGGGAATTATGATCTTATCCTTATCGCAACACCTCACGATGAATATAAGAAGATTGATTTCGAAGCTTTCAATATTCCCGTGATAGATACCAGGGCCATAGTGAAGAAAAGAAGCGGCCTGATTTATAAAGCATAATCCATTTCAGGCGAGTTCAGCCGCAAATGACAGAGGCCATCACCCATAAGGTGATGGCCTCTGTCATTTGTTTATCCCTGTGTTTCCTCTATTGTTTTTAACCTATGGCCAGGGTCTTAGTTGGCTTTAATACTTTTGTGATGATTTCCTTTCACGGCACTGAATATGTAAATCGAAACCCCTTTTTCGTAAATGGCTTATATCGTACAAGCATCGGTTATCCGTATTTGTCTCTCGGTAAAACAGCCAGGGTGGGTAGGGTAGTTATCTGGTTGGGAAGAGTAGTCCCTCACGGTTGCATTCAATTAACGGATCCGTAAAAAATATGAGTTGTGTTTGAAAGGAGCAATTCCTTATTGCGAGAGGACCGGTTGTATTGGACGGACACAGGACTTCCTCGAATTACACCTGTTCAGGTGTCCCGACGGGCGATAATATCCGCACCGCTTAAATCTTCTCTCGTCGCCTTGTCTGGCGCTTCACTGCCGCTTATCTGTAATGGGCCACAAATAAATTGCTCCCGCGTTGCTTTTCTGGCCACTGCCCTGAAGACCAGAGAAAGTAAAAATGAAACAAAAATCCATCCTGCAAGAATTGACAGTGAACTGTCTTTGCCGTCCTTCCGTTTTCTAAGTCTTTGCCTCAGAAAAGCATCACATCTCTTTTTCTACGTCCCTTCAATACTTCTCACAGTTGGGAGTCAATCAAGGGATTGCCTCTGCATTTGTGGAGCCTAAAGTGAATGAATTATTCCGAGGTCGAGCCAGTTGCCCTGAAATCATGCGGGTTCAGGCCATGCTTCTTTAGGAGGTCGTAAAAATCAGCCCTGTATTTCCCGGCAACCTGGGCTGCTTCTGTAACGTTCCCTTTGCAAGTTTCCATGAGATAGATTAGATAGCTCTTTTCGAAGGCATCTTTAGCATCCTTGAGGGGTTTTACGGGACCTTGGGCTACGACCCATTTTGTCTGGAGGATGAGGTCTTCCGTGATATAGTCTTTGTCGGTCATGGCAGCGGCGTATTCGACTATGTTCTCCAGTTCCCGAACGTTCCCTGGCCAGTCATAAAACGCCAATTTCTGCATAGCCTGTGGGGTAAAACCTTTTATTTCTTTCTTCATCTTTACCCGCGATTTTTCAAGAAAATGGTTCACCAAAGGAGGTATATCTTCTCTCCGGTCTCTCAAGGACGGCAAATAAACTGGAATGACATGGATCCGGTAATAAAGATCCTCACGGAACAACCCTTGCTTGACCTGTTCTTCCAGGTTCTTGTTGGTAGCCACAATTATTCGTACATTGACTTCAATGAGCTTTTCGCTTCCTACCGGGCGGAACTGTCTCTCCTGAATAACCCGCAGTATTTTAGCCTGAATTGAAAGGGGCATATCCCCGATCTCATCCAGAAATATGGTGCCTTTGTGGGCCTGCAAAAAAAGGCCCTTGGAATCCTTGATGGCGCCGCTGAAAGCACCCTTCTCGTGACCGAAAAGGCTGCTCTCTAGTAAAGCTTCGGGAAGGGCCGCACAATTAATGGCGACGAAAGGCCTATCTTTCCTTTCGCTGGCAAGATGGATCGCTTTGGCAATCAAATCTTTCCCTGTACCGCTTTCCCCGAGAATTAATACGGTGGAATCCGTATTTGCGATTCGTGATATCCCTTCCAGTACTTTTCGCATTTTATCGCTTCGCGCGATGATGTTCAAAAAACTGTACTTTGCTTCTAGAAGACCTTTGAGCCTTTTGTTTTCGTAGAGAAGGTGGCGATTTTCAAGAGCTTTCTGTATTTGAAATAAGAGTTCGCGAAACTCGTAAGGTTTGGTCATGTAACTGTAGGCGCCACGTTTCATGGCTTCAACTGCGCTTTCTATGCTTCCGTAACCGGTAAGTATAATGACTGGCATCTCCGGGATTATGAGGTGGAGATCTTCCATTAACGAGAGACCATCCCTTTGAACAAGTTGAAGATCAATAATCGAAAGGTCGACGGGCTGTTCATTGAACTTTCTGAGCGCTTCTTTATCATCATAGGCGGTGATGACTTCGTATCCTGCCGCCTCAAGTCCCATCTGGATCATGGCGACAAGGTTCTTTTCATCATCAACAACCAAGAGCTTCCCTAAAGGCATTATCACCTCTCCTTACTGCCGTCGCATTCCCGAAATCTCCACATCAACCTTCTTTGATTCTTCGACTATGCGCTTCAGTCTGGTGTTTTCCAGAAGCACCTCCTGAGATGCGCGTTTCAATCGGGCATTTTCCTGAAGTATATCCGTCCATATCTTAGCCTGTTCGGCTAGAGGGCTTTGTCGGAACCTAGTGACTAACAAAGTGAAGGACGCAACCGCTTGGGTGTAATCTTTGTTAGGGTTTGCTGGATTGGCGTAAAGCAAGCCGATGTTAAATAAGGCTTCGTCACCCGGCGGACCATTGGGTGACGAAAGCAAAGCCTTCTGATTTTCACATAATGACTCTTTATACTTGCCGTTATCAAGAAGTTTTTGCGCGTTAACTATGTAGCTGCGGGCATCAGCATCCTCTCTCAGGCTGGATATGAATGAACAGTTTGCCACCGAGACAGATATCAGGAGGGCAATACAAAGATAAAAGTACTTCCCTGGCCCAGTTTGCTTTCTGCCCATATTTTACCTCCGTGAGCTGTAATTATATGCTTGACGAACGCCAAGCCTAACCCCGTGCCTTTGGCCCACTCCGAAGCTTTGACGGGGAGTTGGTGAAACTTTTCGAAGATGGCATTAAGGTTCTCCTTCGGTATACCAGGGCCTGTATCTGCCACACAAAACTCCACCTCCCTGTCTCTATAAGTGCAGGATAAGTTTATCTGTCCACCGTCCGGGGTAAATTTCGCCGCATTCCCTATTAAATTTCGTAATGCCTGGAGGATCCTTTCCCGGTCCAGTTTCAAGGGTGGGATGTTCTTGCCAGGCGCCATTTTCACGGTGATATTCTTGGCCTCCACAATGAGCGCCATTTCGATTATAACTTTCTCGACCAGCAACGGAAGGTCTTCAGACCGGAAATTATAAGTCATCATCCCGGCTTCCATTTTAGAAAGGTCCAGCAGAGAATTCACCATATCAATCAGGCGATGCACCTCCTCTGAAAGAGTTTTCATAATTCGTTGCTGGTTATTACTTATTGTCCCACCTACCCCATCCTGGAGAAGGCCTATCCCTTGCTTGATTGCGGTAAGTGGTGTACGCAGTTCATGGGACATGGCGGAAAAGAACTCGGACTTCATTGTATCTACCTGTTTCAACTTATGACACATGTCATTTAAGGCTATTGCCAATTGGGATATCTCAGGGGGCGATGTGACATTGAGATTATCTTCAAATATCCCTTTGGAAATGTCTTTTGTCTTTTCCATAAGAGCCATGAGAGGTTTGGTTATGCTTGTGGTGATCCGGAAAGAAATTCCTATTATAAGAACAATCGCAACGATTAGCATTATTATTACCAGATGGAGGGCATCGGCGGCAGCTTCCCTGACTTTACCCGTCCTTGTAAAAATATCTTCCTGGCTTTGCGCTTCCACTGCCCTCAAACGCTCCAGAATTTCTCGTACCATCTCCTGCTTCTTTCGATCATATTCCTGCTTGGAGCTAGGACGTTTTGCCGTAGATTTGTCAATCTCTTCATTGATCAGCGCCAGATATTGCGCGTAACTTGTTTCTATCTGGCTCAGCAGGCTCTTTTTTGCAGGGGTGTCGGCGATGCTCTTCGCCTTGGCGAGATACTTGTTGAAATCATTGCCGGCAAAGATAAATTCGTCGTGGAAAATAGGATCCATCGCAATAATATATTTTTTCTGATATGTCAGCTGAGACAGGAAGGAATCGGCCAGCTTCTTTCTGATATCCAACAGACGCTCATCGATATTAAATAGAGTAGAAGTTTCCTTGCTTACCTGGCTGAGTTTGAGGACTGCGTAAACGCTTACTGCCCCGTTAATAAAAAATATGACAAGGTAACTCAGAATCAATCGGTTTGAAATGGTAAATTTCATTATATAACTACACCTTAATTTCTCTTTCAGAGGATAAAAATATCATATAATTGCCTACTATGCAAACCGTCTTAGTGCTGTTTCCTATGAGAGTGAAGCTCGCCAAGGCATTGGGTTGGAGTGAATTTAATCAGTGAAAGTGAATTTATGAAACAGTAGATCCGCACATATGCACTGTTCGACAGGCTTGAAGTGGGTATGTAAGTGAGATTTAAAAAAGAGATGGCAAAAGTCTCCAGGCGAGCTAGTGGACATTGTTGGCAAAAAATTGAGAACCATAAAGAGAAATCCAGTGGTATGATTCTAATAAATCTCCCCATGGATAGTCGTGGATGCCATGGGATGACAATATTTTTTCCGGCGAGAAAACTGATGAGAGGTAAGGCGAGGATCGCAGTTCCCATACCTTGTTGGAACTGCTTCCGTATACGATTTTCTGTTGCGGTTGACATCTTGATCGCACAAGTCTTATGTATAATCACAGGAAGAGCTGAATAGCGCTAGGAAAGCTTCAAGGGAAGAAAAAACCGTTTTTTTTGTTGTTATCATGGCCGGTCTTCTGACGATAGACAACTGTTTGTGACTGCCCGGTTTTGTCCAAACAGACAGCTATACTATCTTGCTTTCCATTGCCACTCCGATGTTCATCGACTTCGGACTCGACACGTAGTACCCCTTTATCCCCTTATAAGCAACGGCATACACCATACCTTACTTAAGAAGGGAAAAACCATGGGACATGTACTACATGCTCACGCCAGGACAACTCAGGTAGTGCGTAGAGAAATAATAAAATAG
>JAISPL010000017.1 GCA_031274925.1 Syntrophobacterales bacterium
CATAATGGGGCATAACTCAAATTACTATAGTATAAAAATTTTGTTCTTTCCAGATAAAAGCGCCCTCTAATACGTCACGTCTTGTCCTTTCCGTCATTCAGTGACCTGTCCCCGATCAAGATTCTATGACGGGCACGTAATCAAATGATTTCCATATAATATTTCAGGGCAAGTGGGGGAGGGGTTTACATAATAAATTTGTCGGCGGCTCGCTGGTAATGACTTCCAAGCGCACCGCCGACAAATGGATCTTACACTTTAGCCCAGTATGGCCTTAATGTCCGCATCCGGTGTAGTTATGGGTTTTATGTCATAATTTTTCACCAGCACGTCAAGTACGTTCGGCGTGAGAAAAGCGGGCAGACGCGGCCCCAGGCGTATATTTTTAATGCCGAGATGGAGGAGCGTAAGCAGGATGGCTACCGCTTTTTGCTCGTACCAGGAGAGCACCAGGGACAGAGGAAGCTCATTTACCCCAACGCCGAAGGCATTGGCGAGGGCAAGAGCGATCTGGATTGCCGAGTATGCGTCATTGCACTGCCCCACATCGAGAAGGCGCGGGATACCGCCAATATCTCCTAATTTTTTATCAAAGAAGCGGAACTTTCCACATGCAAGGGTAAGGACCACGGTATCCGCGGGGAGCTTCTCCACAAATTCCGTGTAGTAATTTCTTCCCGGCATTGCACCGTCACAGCCCGCAACGAGGAAGAAGTGGCGTATCTGCTTGTTTTTTACCGCCTCTATGACTTTGCCGGCTACACCCATGACCGCATCTCTCGCAAATCCGACCATTACCGTTCCTTTGTCTGTGTCTTCAGCAAACCCCGGCATGGAAAGGGCTTTCTCTATTACCGGCTGAAAATTGGTCCCATATACGTGACTCACTCCCGGGAAGCCGACCGTACCGGAGGTAAAGATGTTGTCCTTGTAAGATTCCTTGGGGTTCTGAAGGCAGTTGGTAGTCATAAGTATGGCTCCGGGAAACTCGGCGAACTCCTTGCGCTGGTTCTGCCAGCCCGTACCGTAATGACCGTAGAAATGCGAATATTTCTTGAGTCCGGGATACCCGTGGCAGGGAAGCATCTCTCCGTGGGTGTATACGTAAATATCCTTTCCCTCGGTATGCCTTAGAAGTTCCTCAAGGTCCTTTAGTTCATGGCCGGAAACAAGAATCGCCTTTCCTTTCTTTGCTCCCAGAGGCACGGTTGTGGGCAGGGGATGGCCGTAAGTTCCTGTGTTTCCTGCATCCAGAAGTTCCATGGTTTTAAGGTTTATCTCACCGCACTTAAGCACGAGGGCAAGCCACGCTCCCAGGTCAAGCCTGTTCATAAATATCTCGTAGAGCACCTCATGGACGAAAGCGTAGACTTTTTCGTCTTCCTGGCCCAGCATCTTGGCGTGATAACCATAGGCGGCAATACCTTTTACACCAAAGAGGGCCGTGTGCTGGAGTGAGAGAATATCGGGATCAATCTCAGGATTAGCCTTCAAGCCCACGGACTCTCCCTGTAAAACAAGGCCACCGACGGTCGCTTCAGGCTTGAGAAGGGGCTTTGGGAAATTGACGCCTCCATTTGCTGCCCGGACTTTCGCGGCTAGGGCGTCTCTCATTTTTATGCATGTATTGATAAGTTGCACAAATCTCTCAGGGTTGAAATTCACATTGGTCAGGGTTGAAAAAAGGCCTTCCATGGTGAACACGTTTACGGCGCGGTCGTTGACGCCCACCTTCCTTCCCTCCACCGCAAAAAAAGCGATCTCCTTTAGGCCATATACCATCAGGTCCTGAAGGCTGGCCACATCAGGCTGTTTGCCGCACACGCCAATTTTTGTACAGCCTTCGCCTTTTGCCGTCTCCTCGCACTGGTAACAAAACATAATTTCCTCCTTATGGTTTATAGATTTGGGGTTGATCATCTTTCATACGTTAAATATAACCATTCCGGAGCCGCTAAATCTTTGACTTAAATCAAAAAAGAAATGTCTTCTTGCCAAGGTGGACAGGTATGAAGGGATCCATATAGCTGTCCTATATAACTATCCTCAGCCCCCCATTAATTGCATCTGCTAAAGAAGTTGGTTAACTATATCATGGAGGGCGCCGTGAGCCAACTTAATTTATCTTTCCACCGAACAGTTTGAACGTATCAAGCCCTTCTTTCCTCTTTAGCATGGTATTTCACGAGTGGATGGCATGAAAGTGAAGAGAGGCATCTCAGGCTTATATTTCGGCTGAACAAAGGGAACTGTAAAACGCATACGCTTGACAGGATTTATGCGTTTCTATATAAGATGACACAGATAAGAATTATCTTCAAGGATTGACCTATTGACAATTCTAAAGTGGGGCAGGCTCGCCGATGATGTACAACCGGTTGCATCCCATGCGCAACCAGATGGTTTTGGGACAGAAAAAAGGTACTCAGCTTTATACTAAGTACCCGATTTTGCGTTGGTTGCGGGGACCGGATTTGAACCAGTGACCTTCGGGTTATGAGCCCGACGAGCTACCAAACTGCTCCACCCCGCTATGTGGCAACACTTTAACGCAAAGCATGTCTAAAGTCAACATTATTGTGGTTCATCCGCCTGTAGAGCGGGTTTTCTCGCAGACTTCAGGATCAAGCCGAGAAGGCTGGCGCCTTGCTCTGTCATTGCCATTTGTTGAGATAATCAAGACAAATATGTTATAACCGTTTGAGTCCGTTTTTCGGACAGAAGTCAAAAATAAACCCAAGGAATCTATGATGAACATACCTCCTATCAATCTCAAAGCCCAGTACAAAAAGGTAAAGAAAGAGATAGCCAGACATCTGAACGAAATCCTGTCCGAACAAAATCTGATCCTCGGCAAGTACAACACCGAACTCGAACGTACGATCGCCGGTTATGCGGGAGTGCCTTCAGCCGTATCGTGCGCTAACGGGACGGACGCCCTTATCCTTTCTCTTATGGCCCTGGGAATCAGGAGAGGCGATGAAGTGATCACCACTCCTTACACGTTTTTTGCCACTGCAAGCTCAATCGCTCTTTTGGGTGCAAAACCGGTTTTTGTCGACATAGAACCCGAAAACATGAACATAAACCCCGATCTCATCGAAAAAGCAATTACCAGGCAAACCAAGGCCATTATCATAGTCCATCTTTTCGGAAAACTCTGCGACACAGACCGCATTTGTGCGATTGCGGAAAAACACGGCATACCTCTTGTCGAAGACATGGCCCAGTCCCTGGGTTCCCGGAGAAACGGTAAAATGTCGGGCAGTTTCGGCGACATTGCTGCCATTAGCTTCTACCCTACCAAGAATCTCGGTGGTATTGGCGAGGGGGGCATGGTGCTCTCAAAAAACAAAGATCTCGGCGAAAAGGCGAGGAAACTCCGGATCCACGGCATGGGGAGCGTACCTTACCAGCACGAGATGATCGGCATCAACAGCCGTCTCGACGAGATAAAGGCCTGCGCCCTGGTAACCAAATTCCCCTATCTCGAATCGTGGAATAAAAAAAGGACAGAGAATGCGAAGTTTTACAACAAGAAGATGGCGAACTTGCCTGTGACGGTCCCGGTGATTGAGGACGATACGTCCCACATAATTCATCAGTACGTCATCCGCGTCGAGGAGCGGGATAAACTGCAAAACTTCCTGAAAGAAAAGGGTATTACCACTGGGATATACTACCCGGTTCCGCTCCACCTCCAAGGCTGTTTCAAATACCTGGGCTACAACAAAGGCGATATGCCAGTCGCCGAAAAGGCGGCCCTCACAAGTATCGCCCTGCCCGTCTACCCAGAGCTCACAAGGGCAGAGAAGAATTACATTATGACTGCCATGAAGGAATTTTTCGACAAGTAAAATGTCGACCGGCGGTAGCCCGCAGCCACCGCTGACCCGGACAAAATAGATGCGGTCTTGGTCTTTCAAAGTATCAGGGACAAAACCGTCACTCCGGATCAATCCCGGAATGACGGCAGGGTTATTTAGTTCTGAAGTAATCCACCTACATATATGCGTCAAGAATAGAAGCCCGTCAAGTTTAGCTTGACGGGCTTCTCCTGCTTTTGGACGCCCTTTTAAGGCTGTAAGAGCTGCTTGACAGGGATGGCGGGGTTAACCTTATCCATTGTTTCCAAGGTCTTTAATAACGACTCGGAAAATCAAGTACCTGCCCGGGGGTATATCTATTAGTAGTGGTCCCGTCGCCGAGCGCATCCCAACCATTCCTTCCCCACGTCCACACCGTATAATTGGATTGGTGGTTTTTTTATTCCCTTTAAGAAAAGTGCGCTGAACCTTTTTTAATCCCACCCGCCGAAAACTACCGTTTGAGAAGCGCAAAGAGTTCGCCTTTTGATATATCCGTATCTCTCAGTATCTTGGAGAATAAGCCGGGACCTATGGTCTCGCCGTTGTGAATACCTTTTTTACGGAACTTGGGATAGTGAGCACGTCTTGCAAAGAAGTTCTTATTCTACGCACTGGAAGCGGAACGTATCCAGAAAACGTCAAAGCTGTGATGTGCAAGCGGGGCATCGGGTAGCTTCAAGGTGCAAAACAGACTTGCAATAAGGGCAGAGCCGGTCTGGTGCGGGTTCTGCCTCTTTGTTCTTCTTGGCAAACAATTTTGTCATGGCGCGGACTAAGAGAAACACCACAAACGCCATAATGACGAAATTTATGACCGAGGTCATGAACGCACCGTACCGCAGGGTTATCCCGAAAGCGTTTATTTTCAAGGCATCCAAATTGCTTCTGGCGAATAGGCCGATGATGGGGGACAACAGGTTATCGGTCAATGATGTAACGATTGCGGAAAATCCTGCTCCGATGATAATACCCACCGCCAGATTCATCACGTTGCCCAACAACACGAATTCCTTAAAATCCTGCATAAACTTTTTCATCGTACCGCTCCTTATAATATTATATTTCACCATATATGGCTGTCAAACCTATACCAATCTACTCCTTTCTGAGCAAATTCACAATGTCCCGAAGAAGCAAGTCTCTTTTGTTTTTTCTCATCAATTAACAATCGCCTTCGGCCCGGATATAAGAAGATATAAGTTCTTATAATACAAGTATAATAGTAGGCGTTACCAAAAATATGTGAAAGCGTCAGTAAAAATGCGTGAAAAACCTCCCGGACTAACAGAAGGACAGACCGATATTTTTTGGGGTTAGTTTTTAATAACAAATCAGAGGTTGATATGCTTATAATTAATTTTAGCCCTTTAGGAGCATACGGAGCCTTTACTGACTTATTAGGGTGGTGAGTCCATTGTCCGGTCTTAATTCTTTTGTTTCCTTCCAGTTTTTGCTACAATGTAACGTTATTCACATATTAGAAAGATTTTAGCCGAGAGCGGTTAAGAGGCCAATTGCATAAGGAGGGGAAATGAAAATAGGAGAGATTCAGAAGGGCACGGATAAGATTATCGTAACCGTAAAGGAGTTCAAAGGCAAAACCTATGTGGACATACGGACATATTTCGAAAATGACCAAGGGGAGATGACGCCCACTAAGAAAGGGGTATCCTTGACCCCTGACAACCTTGACGACATACTCAACATACTTCAGGAAGCCCGGAAAGTAACAAGAGAAGGGACCAAATAGCAAAGAGGCGCCCTCGTATGAAAAAAAGCATTTTCCTGGCAGCAGCCGGTATCTGTTTTATCAGTTCCTGCACGGTCTTCCAACACCCCACGAAAACTCAGGCCGATCTGGACCGCGATCGGAAAGAATGTGAGAGATTCGTCGTAGACAACCCGGATCCGAACAAGACATGCAAATATGGCGCCGATTCGTGCGTCACCTGCGAGGCGGTAAAGCGCTGCCTTGAAGAGCGGAAGGGGTGGAAAAGGGTTAGGAACTGACTTATTGCTGTAATTGCTTCACGAGGTTTGCAACCCTATTCCCCAGTTTCCTCGCGTTAGCGGATGTTTTATCGTCCGGTGAACCGGTGCACGCCACGCCGTAGTGCCCCGTTGCGTCGAGCGGATCCCCCACAATAATCATACCGTAAATGAGAAATGCCTGGATTATGGACATAAGGGTCGTTTCTTTTCCTCCTGTCGGATCGCCGGAGGTAACGAAAGCCGCACCCACCTTATCACCCATATCCTTGCGAACTATCACGAATTTGTCGAACATCTCTTTCAGTGGGGCGGCCATGCTGCCGAAATAGACCGGCGAGCCTGCGATGATGCCCTGTGAGGCAAGGAAATCCTCTTTCGTCACGTCCTTGACCGCCTTTACCACGCAGCCGACATTCTTGACCTCCTTTACGCCCTCCGCCACCTCCTCCGCAAGCCTCTGCGTATTGCCTGACTTAGAATAATAGATTACCAGCACTTGCATGGTATCCTCCTTTTGAATCAATCCTTGCCTTCAACGCCTTCCACCACATATATTTCCGGGAGGTTCCTGTATTGTTCCGCGTAATCAATCCCGTATCCCACTACGAATCCGTCGTCTATGGTAAAACCCACATAATCCCCCTCGATTTCGATCTCTCTGCGGCCGCGCTTATCAAGAAGGGCACAGATCTTCACCGATTTCGGATTTTTACCAGCCAGCATTTCCTTCACATAGTTGAGGGTCAATCCAGAATCTATAATATCTTCGACGATCACCACATTCTCGCCTTCAAGGTTCTCTTCAAGGTCATTCATGACAGTAACCGTCCCTTTCGAGGTCATTCCGCTTCCGTACGACGAGGCTCGAATAAAATCAATCCTTGAAGGGTTGGCCACATGCCTTACAAGGTCCGAGGTAAAAATGAAGGAACCTTTAAGGAGACAGACAAAGACTATGTTTTCGCCGTTGTAATCCTTCTCGATCATGACAGCGAGCCTTTTCACGACCTGCTCAATCTTCTCTTTTGAATAGAGTTTCCTGAGCACCGCTTTCACCTACAGGGCGTACTGGAGGACAAAGATCTCGGGCTTTTGCGGCAGGCTCTCTTTTACTACCTCAATCTCTGACGACTTCACTTTGATGACCCCCTTCTTGCCCTTCGTGAATTCGTCCAAGGGCGCGATGGGGAATTCACACTTCTCTGTCTTGAAGTGCATGGGGATGGTGATGGCAGGCTTTACGCTCTCCATCACTTCCGTG
The DNA here is from genome assembly GCA_031274925.1 of Syntrophobacterales bacterium. Lineage (NCBI taxonomy): Bacteria > Pseudomonadati > Thermodesulfobacteriota > Syntrophobacteria > Syntrophobacterales > Syntrophobacterales bacterium. Next base: position 7,123 of record JAISPL010000017.1, read on the forward strand.
GCCTCCAGGGAATCAATGGTGAAAAAACCGCCCACTGGCAGTAGGAGTACATCAATTGGGCCAAGGTCCTTTATCAGGTCATTGCCGAGGACATGGCCGAGATCGCCGAAGTGGGTCACGCGAAGGCCGTCCGCTTCGATTACAAACAGGAGGTTGCTCCCTCTCTCGCTCCCTTTGGAAGGGTCGTGGTATGCGGGCAAGGCCTGGATCTTCACCCCTTTTGACTCATGGATGCCTGGAGTTGCGATACGGACGAATGTGCCCTTGATATCCTTTACGTAATTGTGGTCGTCATGGTCATGGGAAGTAAGCACCAAGTCGGCTTCTTCGGTAATCTTCCCATAAGTCAAGGCACCGCCGAAGGCTCCGGACTGGTAGGGATCAATAATAATCTTTACGCCCTGGTCAGTGGTTATTCCGAAAGCCGCATGGCCGTACCATTTGATTTTCATTCCCTATTCCCTTTCTTTTTTCCTTGATAATAAACTGTGACTACAAAAGTGTCAAGGAAAATTAAGTGGTTAGGGAAGATATGCCGCTCCGATCCGGGCGCATTCTATAGCAGAGCGAATATTACGGAGCAAGAGCGAGACGAGCCAAAGTATGCGTCTTTGTCGATATAGTTTAAGATGATCGTGCCACGCTGGAAGGGTTCGTTGGGGGTATGTATCCATGACAAAGAGCACGGAAAGCGCAAATCAAGAGGACGATGCGTCAAGACTGCCTGATTCAATGAACCTCCCCGCCGCTTGCGGCGGGGTATACCGGGGTTTACGGCTGACTATCAGGAAGTGCGTCCTAAGGGGCGGGGGATTAGACCCGTAGAGATAAACTTTAGCTATAGTTTCCTTTCAATAATTTCCCTCTCCTTTTATACCCATAGACAAATACTATAAACAAAAGAACTTGCGCCTGATTTTAAGTGATCGTGCTGAAGTTATGTGAAAAGCGCCTGATAATGCTTTTGATATGATTTTTGCTTATCCTCTTCAAA
>JAISPL010000018.1 GCA_031274925.1 Syntrophobacterales bacterium
TTTGCAGCCTCTTCTATATGTATGTCCTTCCTTCCGATATTCTACTACTCTCTTTCTATATTTTATATCATATCCCATTCTTTTACTTTACAAGATGATTAGACCTTTGGGAAGTGGGGTGGGTATATTTGTATTCACGCTATAATTATAGCGTGATGAATACCACTCCTTATCTATCCCCATTCTGCTAAATCTCTATGCTCTTTTTGGCTCTTCCCTCCCCACGCTACACGCTATAATCTCGCGTGAGCTTAGGATGATACCTGTCAGGAACGGAGATCCTTGTGTGGAATATAATTTGCTACATCACTGGTAATATAATCTGGCGCTGATACCGAGTGTTCTCATCTTATCCACAGGAGTCAGGGGATTGTTAGGGTGGGGAGGAGTGATGCATATGACAAAGGCGGTGGGAATTGACACTGCTTTCAGGCAGGGACCGTTCTAACAAGAAACAAAAGTACTCGCACACTGCCCGGGCACGGAGAGATGATCACGGAGGGTTGAGATGGGAAAACGCAAGGGGATTGCTCGCAAAGAGCTATGTACGGAGCCTGATGAATATTGTACGATATCGCTCCCTGTCTATGTCAAAACAGGCCGTGCAACTCTGCCCCCCACAGCAGGCCGCGTCGGCTATTTCCTCCTTCGAAGGCAGAGGCTCAAGAAGAACTTCAAACCCGAGAGACTCGTACAGTTCGGCCATCTCAGTCAGGCGAGGTTCCATAGAGACAAATTTTTTCTCCCAACCGACGCTTACAAGTTCTTCTTCTTTGGTCATCTCTATTCCAGCTGCGACTTAAAATATTCTATAGTCCTTTTCAGGCCGTCGTCAAGGGCAACGCGAGGCCACCATTCAAATCGTTGCTTCGCCTTTTCAATATCGGGACATCTCTTCTTGGGGTCATCCTCCGGAAGGTCTTTAAAGACTATTCTCGATCCCGATCCGGTCATTTTGATTACTTTTTCCGCAACAGTCAGGATGGAAACCTCTTCAGGGTTTCCAAGGTTGACAGGACCGTGAAACCCTGACAGTCGTTCCTTCATATAATCGTTGTCCCTGGCCGGTCCTCCATCGGTCTCATAATCCATCATCCTGATCATGCCATCAATCATGTCGTCAATGTAGCAGAAGGACCTTGTCTGACTGCCTTCGCCGTAGATTGTGATAGGTTTGTTCCGGAGGGCCTGCTCAATGAAATTACTGACCACACGACCGTCATCGGATCGCATCCTAGGGCCGTAGGTGTTGAATATGCGAATAACCTTTATATCGACTTTGTTTTGTCTCATATAGTCGAAGAAAAGCGTTTCCGCTACCCTCTTGCCTTCATCATAGCAGCTTCGTCTTCCTACTGGGTTTACATGACCCCAATACTCTTCCCTCTGAGGATGGACTTCCGGATCACCGTACACTTCGCTGGTGGAAGCCTGCAGTACTCTTGCGTTCACTCTCTTTGCAAGGCCAAGTACGTTGAGGGCCCCCAGAACGTTCACTTTCGTCGTCTTCACCGGGTTATACTGGTAATGGATCGGACTCGCCGGGCAGGCGAGATTAAATATCCAGTCCACTTCCACAAGAAAGGGTTCTGTGATGTCTCGTCTTATCAATTCGAACCGTGGATTGGAAAGAAGATGAGATATATTTTTTTTCTTCCCTGTGAAATAATTGTCGAGACAGAGAACCTCGTGTCCGTCCCTCAAAAGTCTTTCAGAGAGGTGGGAACCGATAAATCCCGCACCGCCAGTCACAAGAATCCGCTTAGGGATATTGTATGTTCTATATCTGTAAGTTCTCTCGTCCATTCGTTTCACTCAAGTGGGTTATTTTCCATGCAACCATCCCGGCATCCGTCGTCGCAGGAGCATATCTCAATTCCTCTTGTCTGTCGGTCTTCCTATACATTCATAATAAAAACCCATCTCTGCCATTATTGCAGGGTTATACTGGTTTCTTCCGTCAAAAATTACGGGCTTCTTCATGAGTCCTTTCATCCTGTCAAAATCAGGTTCCCTGAATGAGAGCCATTCCGTAATAAGGATCAGGGCATCCACATCCTTAAGAGCATCATACTGGTTATTTTCGAATTTGATATTTTTATTGCTTTCAAATACTTTCTCGGCTACTTCCATCGCCTTGGGATCGTGCAAATGGCAAAATGCGCCTCTCATTGTGAGCTCGTTGACGATATATGTCGCGGGAGCCTCCCTCATATCATCCGTATTCGGCTTAAAGGCAAGCCCCCATATGCCAAACTTCTTCCCCTTTATATCCCCTCCGAAGTACGACAGCACCTTCTCGGCAAACGCAACCCGCTGAGAAGCGTTCACCTTCATTACTCGGTCCAGTATGGAAGCATCACACCCATATTCCTGACTGGTCCGTATCAATGCCCTTACATCCTTCGGGAAGCAGGAGCCGCCAAATCCAACGCCAGGGAAAAGGAACTTGGGTCCTATTCTCGAATCGCTTCCCATCCCTCTCATCACCATCATCACGTCAGCCCCTACTTTCTCACACAAATTTGCAATCTCGTTCATGAAAGAGATCCTGGTGGCAAGCATGGAATTGGCCGCATACTTCGTCATCTCGCTTGATCTTATATCCATGGCAAGAAAGGGCGCACCCGTGCGGGTAAAGGGCGAATAAAGTTCCTTCAATGTCTCCCCTACCCTGCCATGCTCCACTCCCACAACGACCCTTTCCGGCTTCATACAATCATCTACCGCCACGCCTTCTTTCAAAAACTCGGGGTTTGATGCCACGTCGAACGAGACATCGGCCCCTCTCTTTTCCAACTCTTTCTTGATCGCTCCTTTGACCTTTTCACAGGTTCCAACAGGTACCGTAGATTTGACAACAACAATTCTATATTTATCGATTACTCTGCCCACATCCTCGGCCACGCTCATCACATACTGGAGGTCCGCAGACCCATCTTCGTCCTGAGGCGTGTTGACGCTGATAAAAATAACGAGCCCGTGATCAACCGTCTCTTTGATATCTGTCGTAAACCGGAGTCTTCCCTGCTCCATATTGTTTTTTACCAATTCCTCCAAGTGAGGCTCGTAGATAGGTATAATCCCTTTCTTCAGGTTTTCTATCTTTGCCTGATCAATGTCCATGCAGATCACGTCATTACCTGTCTCCGCAAAGCATGTCCCGGTTACGAGACCGACGTAACCAACGCCAACAACTGATATACGCATAAAGCCTCCGTATTTTTTATTTCATTTTTACCTTCAAAATAGTAGGAAAGTCAATTAAAGATTATATGTGAAACAGCATCATGACTCGCCCCCCCCCAAAAAAGCCAGTTCAAACCTGAAAACCGCAAAAAAACCAACGTTCTCTGTTAATGAACCTCCCCGTCGCAAGCGACGAGGTGTCCCGGGGTTTACGACTGACTATTAGACAAGTGCCTCAAGGGACGGGGAATTCGACCCGTAGAGATTAACATATTGAAAAAAAGTCCATATTATGTTAAAAATACAAATGTTAGTGGGCTCGACCCGCTATTTTAGTTTAGAGGCTAAATGATATCCGAGAATGAGATCGTAAAAAAAATTGAGAGCGTACTTAATCCCATCCTTGGCGAGGAGTCGATTGAGCTGGTGGATCTTGAGTTCATGCCTTTCGGGAAGAGATGGATGCTTCGCATATTCATTGATAAAGAAGGAGGCGTTACAATAGCGGATTGTGAAACGGTGAACCGTGAACTGGGCAGAATTCTGGATGTGGAGGATTTCATTGACCACCCGTATACATTGGAAGTCTCCTCCCCTGGTCTCACCCGGTCGTTGAAGAAACGTACGGACTTTTTGAGATATAGAGGTAAGCTCTGCAAAATAACAACAAAAGAGCGCATTGACAACAAAACCGAGTTCAGGGGAAAGATTGTCGATATTACAGACGATAAAGTTGAGATTAAAGGAAAAATAGATGTATTTACAATCCCGATATGTGCTATAAAAAAGGCAAACTTAGAATTTGAATTATAAGAGGTATTCATGTATTTTGATTTGAATTACGTTATTGAACAGGTAGGCAAGGAAAAAGGCATACCAAAGGAAACGTTGATTGCTGCCCTAGAAGAGGCGATACTCTCCGCATCCAAGAAAAAATATGGCAGCCATCTCGACTTAGAGGCAAAATACAACGAAGAACTGGGCGAGATAGAGGTGTTCCAGTTTAAAAAAGTGGTGGAAGAAGTAAATGAACCAGATGTGGAGGTTTCCATTGAGGAGGCAAGAACGCACGACCCTGAATGCGAGATCGACGACAGCATAGGCGTTAAGATGGATACTTCGTCTCTGGGGAGAATTGCAGCCCAGACAGCAAAGCAGGTAATTGTCCAAAAGGTGAGAAACGCGGAAAGCGATGTTATATATAATGAATACAAAGGTAAGAAAGGTGAGATAGCAGCAGGCGTCATTCAGCGGGCAGAAAAGAACCACTACGTGGTTAACCTCGGGAAGACCGAAGCGATCCTTCTCGCAAAGGAAGTGATACCAGGCGAAGGTTTCCGTCAAAGAGACCGGATCAAGGCGGTTATCCTAGACGTCGAAAAAACCCCTAAGGGCTGTACAATACTTCTGTCACGGACTCATCCAGGCTTTCTCATCAAACTCTTTGAACTGGAAGTTCCCGAGATTCAGGAAGGTATAATAAAAATCATCGGGGCTGCACGGGAACCGGGAGAACGGGCAAAAATATCAGTCTACAGCGAGGATCCAGACATAGATCCCATTGGCGCCTGCGTGGGTGTGAAGGGGTCAAGGGTCCAAGCAGTTGTCCAGGAACTGAGAGGAGAGAAAATTGATATCATACCCTGGAGTAAAGATCCAGCCAAATTCGTCTGCAATACCCTGGCGCCGGCTAGAGTTTCCAAGGTCTATATCAACGAAGAGGAACATTCTATGGAAATCATAGTGAATGATGACCAGCTTTCTCTTGCCATAGGCAAGAAAGGTCAAAATGTACGACTTGCGTCGAGACTGACCGGCTGGAAGATAGACATAAACAGTGAGTCTGAAGTAGAGATTACGTCGCGGAAAGTAATCGACGACCTCATGGATAAGCTCAAGATTAGTGAAATCCTCGCCAGGATCCTCCATGATGAATATCTGAGAGACGCCCAGGACCTTGCAAAACTTACATCTGAAGAATTGAACAAGATCACCAGCATTTCCATAGAAGATTGCAGAAGAATCATCGAACAAGCCAAACAGATCAAGGAAAAAGAAACATCGGAAAAAACAGAGGAACGACAGGAAGAGGCTGCGGCCGGGAATCTGCAATCGTAAGAACAATAAAAGCAAGCACAGAAGTCAGGAAGGATTAGAGCATGACAAAAATAAAAATCACCACCTTCACCGATAAGATAAGCGACGATGAAATTCTGTCGAAATTGAAGGGTATCGGTGTAAAGATAAAGGATAAGTCAAGGGAGGAAACGCCTCACGAAGAAGAAAAAGAAAGGATAGCGCCCGCAGGAGAAACCCTCGTAGAGAAACGCGTGGCTTCCACGATTATACGCAGAAGGGTTCAACCTCCTCCTGAAAAAGAGAAAACAGAGACCATTAGACAACAGACGGTCCCCGAAGAACCTCCAAAAGCCCCGCGTCCAGAAAAAATTGCTATAAAGTATAAAGAACCAACACCAACAGAACCAGTGGTGGCGGAAGCTCCGGTTCCACGGGAAGCCAAAGCGGAGGTCCCGGAAACTGTCGAAAAATCATTGGAGATGGAGCCTCCCGAAAATAAAGAGCCGCCAGTAGAAGAACTGTCCAAGGGGGAAGTAGAGCGGATCGGACAAGAAAAGGAAAAAGAGATTACCAAGGTACTTGAAGAGGCTTACAAACAGGATCTTGAGAAAGAAGTCACTCTTACCGATGAAACAGAAGAAGAACGGAAGAAGAAAAAGACTGAAAAGCTTCTGAAAAAGATAGAAGAACAGGAATTTGAGGAGACCAAGGTAAAGAAAAAAGGCCTTCTCAAAAGAAAGGTCGTCATAAAAGAAGAAGATCTCTATACATTCAAGAGAGGGAAAGGAAGGTCCACTCCCAACCGAAAAGGACGAACACTGGATGAGAGGAGGGAAGAAGACCGAAGAGAGGCGAGACCTGCCAAAAAATCGATCAAGGTAGGCGACGAGATACAGGTAAGCGAGCTTGCAAAAAGGATGGGCATCAAGGCGCAGGATATCGTTACAAAACTTCTGCCTCTCGGAATAATTGTTCCTATAAATCAGAGCATAGATTATGATACGGCATACTTAGTAGCGAGTGAATTGGGCTTCGACGTGGAAAAGATAGTTTCAATTGAAGAAGAATTTCTTGCTCTTGAGGAAGAGCAAAAAGAAAGTAGCAGCCGGAATCTGAAGCCAAGGTCGCCCGTAGTGACGATTATGGGCCATGTCGACCACGGCAAGACACTTCTCCTCGACACAATCCGCCATTCAAATGTTGCGGAGAAGGAGGCGGGAGGGATCACCCAACATATCGGAGCATATGTGGTGAATGTGGACGGAAAGGAGATTGTTTTTGTAGATACGCCAGGCCACGAGGCGTTTACCGCGATGCGGGCGAGAGGGGCGAAAGTCACCGACATCGTCGTTCTTGTTGTTGCATCTGACGATGGCGTAATGCCTCAAACGGTAGAAGCCATAAACCATGCCAAAGCCGCTAATGTACCTATTATTGTGGCCATCAATAAGATAGACAAGCAAAACGCAAACCCTGACAAAGTCTTGACGGAACTGAGCGAGTACGGATTGGTTCCCGAGGAATGGGGCGGAACAACTCTGTTCGCGAAGATTTCCGCCAAAAAAAATATGGGTATAAAAGAGCTTCTCGAATTGATTACTCTCCAAGCTGAAATGCTTGAGCTGAAAGCGGACCCAGATCAGTTGGCCAAGGCCATTATCGTAGAATCGGAACTTGACAAAGGACAGGGTCCTGTGGGCACCGTCATCATTCAGGAAGGAACCCTGAAAATAGGAGATCCCTTCATAGCTGGGAGCATGTTCGGAAGAGTTCGGGCTATGATAGATGATAAAGGGAAAAGGATCCAGAAGGCGCCGCCGTCCACGCCGGTGCTTGTAGTAGGATTTCAGGATGTCCCTCACGGGGGAGACCGGTTCATCGTTACCACAGAAGAAAGGTATGCAAGGGAGCTATCAAAGTATCGCCAGGAGAAACTTAGGGAAAAAGAGATAATGAAGAGTTCCCGAACCACCCTTGAGGATCTTTATTCGAAGATGCATGAAACAGGGAGAGTCACTCTCAATGTAATTGTAAAAGGCGATGTGAGAGGGACTATCGACGCCATAATTGAAGCCCTGAAAAAACTTTCCAACGAACAGGTAGAAATTCAGATAATTCACAGCGGTGTCGGCGCCATCACGGAAACGGATGTGAACCTGGCTATGGCGTCAGGTGCCATTATAATCGGCTTCAATACAAAGCCGATCGGCAAGGCACAGGCGCTCGCGGAACATGAAAAAATAGATATCAGAACATATTCCATCATATATGAACTGATTGACGAGATCAAAAAAGCCATGGAAGGAATGCTTGCCCCGAAGATCGTCGAGACCGAGATCGGAAAGGCCGAAGTACGGAAAGTGTTCTCCGTATCTAAGATAGGCACGATCGCCGGATGTTACATGACCGAAGGGAAAGCGACCAGAAATGCTGTGGTAAAGGTAATGAGAACCAGCAATGAGGTATTCTCCGGTAAACTTGCCTCTCTGAAACGATTCAAAGATGATGTGAAAGAGGTTCAGACAGGATACGAGTGTGGAGTATCAATAGAAAGCTTCAACGATATCAAAGAAGGGGACATCTTGGTCTTCTCCATACAAGAAAAAGAGAAGCAGACCCTCGACGGTTAAGAAGTATGATTGTCGGTGTTTCAACTATAGAGATATTCTTTTCCGAGAACCAGTCTCTGAAAGACAAACGGCAAGTTACAAGAAAGATAGTGGGGAAGATAAGAACGAGGTTCAACATATCCGTCATGGAGGTGGAGCAGACAAACCTCTGGCAGAGGGCGCATATTGGTTTCGCTTTAGTAGACGTGAAGAAAGATCATGTGGATGCGGCGATCGAAAATGTCCACAGGTATGTGGAGTCTCTTTATATCGGCAAGATCATAGACACCAAGACAGAGATCATGGTTATGTGAGCAAAAAATGAGATACAGAAAACTCAGGGTCCAGGACCTTATAAGAGAAGAGATATCCTCCATAATCCAACTGGATGTCAAAGACCCGGGTATCGGTTTCGTCACCATACTGGAGGTAAAGATGAGCGAAGACCTGAAGATAGCCAAGGTATACTGCTCAGTTTACGGCAATGAAGAGACGAAACAGGCGACGATTGAGGCATTGAAGAGGTCGAAAAATTATATCAGGTTCCTGTTGGGAAAACGAATAAAGTTGCGATATACACCAGAAATTGTCTTCGTTCTCGACACCACGTATGATGCAGCAGCGAAGATTGAAGCGATATTGAACAAAGAAATTCATGCTAAAGAAGATTAAAGAGATTATCAACGAAGGAAAACGATTTCTCATAACCGCCCATATTGATCCGGATGGGGACGCGATAGGTTCAACATTTTCTCTGTACTGGGCGCTCAATTCCATGGGCAAGCAGTCGGTCGTCTATCTGAAGGATGAAGTGCCGTATAAGTACAAGTTCCTCCCACAGCCTTCCCACCTCACCCGTCAGTTCCCGGATGAAAGATTCGACGCGGTTTTCGTGCTGGATTGTGGAAGCCTATTCCGCGTAGGAGACGGGCATGAGCGGCTGAAAGAGATTGGACCCCTCATAAATATCGACCACCACAAAACAAATGAACCATTCGGGGCGGTAAATGTAGTCGACGAAACTGCCTGTTGCACCGCCGAGATCCTTTACTTTCTTTATGAATTTCTGAACCTGTTCATTACTCCCGAGATGGCTACAAACATCTATACCGCCATTTTGACGGACACCGGTTCTTTTCGTTTTGAGAATACAAATTCCAATGCCTTTATCATCTCGGAGAAAATGCTCATGGCGGGGGTCAAACCAGCCTATGTGTCGGGGATGGCATATAACAGTCATCCCAAAGAACGGTTTAAACTTCTTGGATTGGTCCTCTCTGGACTCGAGACATTTAATCACGGCAAAGTCGCCATGGCCTATCTCACGGAAGATATGTTTAAAGAGTCCCATGCGGGCCGAGAACTATCAGATGGGTTTGTAGAGCACATAAAGGAGATACGGGGCTTAGAAGTGGCCGTCCTGTTCCGACAAGTGGCAAAAGGCTACAAGATCAGCATGAGGTCCAAAGGGGTCGTGGATGTGGCCCGGATTTGCAGTCTCTTTGGAGGGGGAGGACATAAGAACGCAGCCGGCTGTATTATTGAGGGAGACCTGGAGACCGCAAAAAAACGAATAAAGGAGGCTTTAGAGCTTTAGTGAACGGCTTTTTAATCATAGATAAGCAATCAGGCATTTCGTCGTACGACGTCATCAGGAGATTGAAGAGAATATGTTCGTTCAAGAAAATAGGCTACATCGGCACTCTCGACAGAAACGCCACAGGCATATTGCCTGTGGTTTTGAACGAAGCGGTGAAATTGATCCCCTTCCTTGAAGACGGTCAGAAAACGTATATAGCCACCGTCCTCTTGGGAACCACAACCGATACCTTGGACATTGAAGGTAATGTTCTCTCCGCAATAGAAACTGAACCTTACGAGAAACCCGAATTGGAGGAATTGCTGAAAAAGTTTGAGGGAAAGATCACACAGCAGATTCCGGCCTACTCTTCAAAGAAGGTAAACAAAAAACCTTTATATAAATGGGCTCGCGAAGGGATTCCAGTAGAGCCTTCATACAAAGAGGTGGAGATATATCGGATACGGCTTCTCCGTTACATCCACCCACATCTCACGATTGAAGTGTCCTGCTCCAAGGGTACATATATCAGGACCCTGGCTCAGGATTTCGGCGCCGCCCTCGGCTGCGGCGCAACCCTCTATTCCCTTAAAAGAACGAAACACGGTGAGTTTACCGAAAGCATGTGCGTTAATCTCGATAATATAAACGCCAGACAAGACCTGCTAAACAGTTTAATATCATTGGAAAATGTGTTAAAATATTTAAAGATGACTACAGTGGAGTCTTCATTAGAAAAATTTTTACGTCAAGGTATGCCGGTTCCGTTGACAGGCAACCCGAAAGAATGGATAAACGGTGAGCTGACAAGGCTCTTTGATCACAAAGGGATTCTCATAGGAATCGGGACGGCAAATATATTATCAAAGACGATCAAGATCAAGAGATTGATAAACAGTTAAGAATAATTAAATAAGGAGGATTGTATGTCGCTTACCCCCGTACAAAAACAGACCATTATAGAAAGCTATAAAACTCACGAGAAGGATACCGGTTCTCCGGAGGTCCAGATTGCGCTTCTTACGGAACGTATCAAGTCTCTCACCGAACATTTCAAAAAATTCTCGAAAGACCATAATTCGAGGAGAGGACTCCTCGTTATGGTAGGCAGCAGAAGAAGGCTGCTCAATTATCTCAAAGAGAAAAACCTAGACAGGTACAAAAAGGTCATAGAGAGGCTAGGGTTAAGAAAATAGAGCCTAAAAAGGACAGAAAGGAATACTATGAAACAAAGTGTAACTATTAACTATGCTGGAAGACCATTAACGATAAGCACAGGCGAATTGGCAAAACAGGCAGGAGGTAGCGTCGTAATACAGTATGCCGACACAGTCGTACTCGTTACTGCGGTCGCGCAAAAAAAGCCGTCTGAAAGAGACTTCCTGCCTCTCACGGTAAATTATCAGGAAATGGCCTATGCGGCGGGAAAATTTCCAGGAGGCTTTTTCAAGAGGGAAGGAAGACCCTCTGCGGGAGAGGTACTCACATCCCGCCTTATCGACAGACCAATTCGTCCGCTATTTCCCAAAGGGTTCAGGAATGAGACCCAGGTTATCGCTACGGTGCTCTCTGTGGATCAGGAAAGTGACCCTGCCGTACTCGGCATCATAGGCGCTTCCGCCGCACTGACCATCTCGGAGATACCATGGGATGGCCCCCTCGCAGGCGTCAAGATAGGAAGAAAGAACGGTGTGTTTATCATAAACCCGAGTGCGGCCGATATGGCTGAAAGTGATATAGACATCGTGGTCACAGGAACCAAAGATGCAATCATGATGGTCGAAGGCACGGCGAACTTCGCAAGCGACCGCGATCTGCTTGATGCCATCCACTTCGGCCACCAGCAACTGATACCTCTTATAGAAATGCAGGAGCAATTAAGAGATAAGGTGGAGCCAAGAATAAAATGGGCCGTCCAGATAAAAGAGGCTCCTGAAGGCTTAAAAGAAGAACTCCGCAGCAAGATCGAGAAACCTCTAATAGAGACCTTCGGCATAAAGGCCAAGATCGAGAGAGGTGAACGGCAGAAAGAATTATTTGACAGCGTTGTGCAAAACTATCCGGATATGGACGAATCCATCCTATACGAGACATATGACGATATAACCAGAGATGTCCTGAGAGAGCAACTGTTGTCAATTGGAAAAAGGATTGATGGACGGGCCTACGACGCTATAAGGCCCATAAACTGCCAGGTGGGTATTCTGCCAAGAACGCACGGCTCCGCCCTTTTTACAAGGGGCGAGACCCAGTCTCTCGCCGTAACCACCTTCGGGACGGCGGATGATGAACAGAAAGTAGAATCGCTCCTTGAAGGCGAGACATTTAAATCGTTTCTCCTTCACTACAACTTTCCCCCCTTCTCAGTCGGAGAAGTGTCAATGCTCCGCGGGCCTTCGCGGCGCGAGATCGGTCACGGGAATCTTGCGTTAAGGGCACTTACTCCGATCCTTCCCTCCAAAGAGGATTTCCCTTACACTATCCGGATCGTATCAGAGATATTGGAGTCGAACGGTTCTTCATCTATGGCCACTGTATGCGCTGGATGCCTGACCTTGATGGATGCAGGAGTTCCCATCAAGGAACCGGTAGCGGGAATCGCCATGGGTCTCGTCAAAGAGGGCGATATAGAGATCGTCCTTACCGATATTCTTGGAGATGAAGACCACCTCGGCGATATGGATTTTAAAATTGCCGGCACACGAGAAGGTATAACCGCCATCCAAATGGACATCAAGATCAAGGGCATCACTAAAGAGACCATGTGGAAGGCAATTGGTCAGGCCAAACAGGGCATCGCAAAGATCCTTGATATAATGTCAGAAACTCTGAACGCTCCAAGAGAGACGCTTTCGCCGTACGCCCCCAGAATATACACCATCACCATCAAGCCTGATAAAATAAGAGACGTGATAGGTCCGGGCGGCAAAGTAATCAAGAGCATCGTGGAGCAGACCGGGGTAAAGATCGATATTGAAGATTCCGGTATCGTGAAAATCGCGTCCATGGATGAGGAATCAGCAAACCAGGCGATTGATATCATCCGGGGCCTCACAAAAGAAGCGCAGGTAGGCGAAATATACCTCGGTAAAGTGAAGAAGGTAATAGACTCCGGCGCCATCATTGAGATCATGCACGGCACGGACGGTTTTTGTCACATCAGCCAGTTAGCCGAGGGTTACGTGAAGAAGGCATCAGACGTAGTCAAGGAGCGGGACGAAATGCTCGTGAAGGTTATAGATATTGAACCGAGCGGGAGGATAAAACTCTCAAGAAAGGCTATTCTCCTGGAAAAGAAAGAATAGCTAAAATACCAAGGGTCAATGTATAGAAAAACAACCCTTTCAAACGATATTACGGTGGTAACCGAATCTATCCCCTACTTCTCCACCATATCGATAGGGATATGGTGGAAGGTCGGAGGAAGGTTTGAAGACGAGTCGAACAACGGCATATGCCATTTCATCGAACATATGTTATTCAAAGGAACGACTCGTCGAACGGCCCATGACATTGCCCGTGAGATGGATGCCGTAGGTGGCACCCTCAACGCATTCACCGGTAAGGAATCGACGTGCCTATATGCGAGAGTATTAAGAAAAGATACGGATATGGCGCTTGATATCCTCGCCGATATGTACGCCCAGTCCACCTTCAACAAGGAGGACATCGAAAAAGAGAAGTATGTAATCGCTCAGGAAATCAAGATGATTGATGATAATCCAGAGGAATATGTATACGACCTCTTCAATGCCACGTATTTCTCCAACCACGCGCTCGGCATGCCCATTCTTGGGACCCAGAAGAATGTGGAACGCTTCACCAAAGAGAGCCTGTTAGCTTATTTTAACCGTTACTACCAGCCTCAAAACGTAATCATAACTGCTACCGGCAGGATTGACCACGATAATTTCGTAAGAAAAATAGAGACCCTCTTCGGTGGAAGAAAACCTAGCGCTCCTTTGCCTGTCATGGTGAGTCCGGTGCCCCATGCCGGTGTACATTTTTATGAAAAGGATCTGGAGCATGTATATTTGTGCATAGGTTCCCGAGGCGTGAGCCAGGTGGACCAAAAGCGATATGCTCTGTATGTCCTTAACGCGCTTCTCGGCGGAAGCATGAGTTCCCACCTCTTCCAAGAGATACGGGAAAAGAGGGGCCTTGTGTATAACATATACTCATATGTGAACTGCTATCATGACGCAGGTACTTTCGGCATCTCCACATCCACATCAAACGAATCCGTCGAGGAAGTGATCGCTCTCATCAGGAACGAGATCCTTCGGATTCGCGACAAAGGAATTACGGACGCTGAACTTACCTTCTCGAAGAAGCATATTAAGGGAGATCTCTTGATTTCCCTGGAAAACTCCGAGTCGAAAATGGGAAGACTGGCGAAGAACGAGCTATACTTCGGCTCTTATATCCCGCTTAAGGACACACTGCGGGCCATTGACAGCATTAGCAAATCCGACGTGAACGAGATTAGTCGCTTTGTCTTCAGCAACCCCGAAGACCTCTCTCTCACAATCTTGGGAAACGTCAACAAAAAAACTGTCGAAGACGCATGGAAGAATTAGAAGTCCTCATTTCAATGATTGATGGGGCGCGGATACCGGAATATGCGACCCATCTGTCTTCAGGCGTTGATCTTCGAGCCTGCCTTGACGAACCTTTCATCCTTTCCCCTGCGGACCGAGCCCTCATATCGACCGGCATCCATGTAAGCATACCGGAGGGTTATGAAGCAGAAATACGGCCGAGAAGCGGTATGGCAAATAAGTTCGGCGTCACTATCGTCAACACACCGGGGACCATAGATGCCGATTACAGGGGAGAAATTAAAGTCATCCTCATAAATCTCGGCAAAGAGCCTTTTGTCATCAAGAATGGGGACAGGATTGCTCAGATGGTATTCAGAAGTGTGGCTAGAGCCCGGTTCAAGGCCGTGGACACACTACCAGAGACAGATCGGGGCAAGGGCGGTTTCGGTTCTACAGGCATCTGAAATGAACCTATATGATTGTCTTGATAGTTTCATAAGCCACCTCACCACAGAAAGAGGTGCATCGGTACATACCGTCGAAGCATATAGCAGGGATATTCTAGCTTTTGTCAAGCATCACGAGACTGTCCAATCCCCGGAACCAGGCAGACAAGATATTGAGGCCTATATAGGGCATCTGCGCCAGCAGGGTAAGAAAACCAGGAGCATAGTGCGGGCTATTTCCGCGCTACGGAGCTTTTTCACTTTTCTCGTCATGGAAGGCTCGGTCGGCAAAAACCCTCTGGAGGAAGTTGAAATACCCAAATTTCAGACTCCCATACCTGAAGTATTGAGTGAGCAGGAAGTAACCAGATTGCTCAATCTTCCCGCCGGGGCGAGGACCTCCGCCCGTGACAGGACCATTCTGGAACTCCTTTACGCGACAGGACTCAGGGTCTCAGAACTCATAAAGCTAAAAAAAAGCGACATCAATCTTGACGCAGGGTTCCTCATCGCCTCGGGAAAAAGATCGAAAGAGCGTATTGTACCCATGGGTGCGTATTCTAGGGAAGCGATCAAGTCCTATCTCGAAACCGAAAAACCGAAAGGTTCGTTTCTCTTCCCCAACCGTAGGGGCGGAATGCTCACGCGACAGGCCATTTGGAAACTGCTCAGAAAATATGCCGTACAGATGAAACGAGACCATATCTCACCCCACACAATGAGGCACACATTTGCCACCCACCTGCTTGAGGGTGGGGCTGACCTGCGCTCGGTGCAGATTCTCCTTGGCCATGAAGACATCTCCACAACTCAGATATATACTCATGTGGATGGTAAGCGATTGAAGGAAGTCCACAAGAAATATCATCCGAGAGGATAATGAAGGTTATTACGAGCCATCACAACGCCGATTTTGATTCGCTCTCATCAATGGTTGCGGCAAAAAAACTCTATCCTGATGCGATCCTGACTTTTCCAGGCTCACAGGAGCGGACGCTTAGGGAGTTTTTTATCAATTCAACCCTTTATGTGTACGATATTGAGAAGATAAAGAAAATCGATTACGACACGATTGATACCCTTATCCTCGTGGATACCCGTCAAAAGACAAGGATTGGCGATTTAGGGAAGGTGGCGACCGCAAGAAAAGTAAAAGTTCACATCTATGACCATCACCCTGCGTCTACGGAAGATGTTGAGGGTGAAGTAGAGGTAATTAGGAATACCGGAGCATGCGTCACTATACTGATCTCCATGCTTAAGGAGAAGAGGATTCCCATTTCCGCCGAAGATGCAACGATCATGATGCTCGGTATATACGAAGAAACGGGCAGTTTTCTCTTTCCCTCCACCACCACAGAAGATTTTGAAGCCGCCTCTTTTCTTTTATCTAAGGGAGCAAATGTCAATTTTGTTTCAGACATGCTGGTAAAGGAGATAACGCCCGAGCAGGTATTCATCCTGAACGACCTCATGAGTAACGCTTTAATGTACAACATAAACGGCATTGATGTGGTAATCGCTCGCGGGAGTTCCGAGAACTACGTAGGCGACCTCGCAGTCATTGTCCATAAATTCAGAGATATGGAAAACATTAACGTAGTTTTCGCCATTTTCAGGATGGAGGACCGCGTCTATCTAATAGGCAGAAGCCGGATTCCAGAGGTAGACGTGGGGCATATCCTTTCCTTGATGGGGGGTGGAGGCCATAAAGAAGCCGCATCCGCCACAATGAAAGATAAGACCATTACCGAGGCACAGGAAACGCTTCTTGAGCATATCAGGCAGAACGTTAAACCCCTTAGAAGAGCCCGAGACATCATGTTCTACCCCGTCAAGTCCATCGACGCCAGTGCGACAACAGAAGAGGCGCGCGTACTGATGGTAAAATATAACATCAATGCCCTCCCGGTAATCTCAAGAGACAAGGTCGCGGGTATAATTACCAGACAGATAGTGGGTAAGGCCGTGTTTCACGAACTTCAAAGCATCCCTGTCAAAGAGTACATGAGTACCGAGACATGCACGGTGGAAGAAGATGACTCCATTGAAAGGGTAAAGGAGATAGTAATAGGCAATAACCAGAGATTTCTGCCTGTCGTGAAGGCAGGGGAGTTGGTGGGCGCCATTACGAGGACGGACCTTCTGAGGGTACTCGAAGATGAGATCGCCAAAGTGATTCTCGGTAAGACAGAAACCCACGACCTCTATCGGAAACGCAAGAATGTAAAAAAATTGATGGAAGAGAGGTTGGACAGGAATACGCTTCAGAGGCTAGCTGAGATAGGAAATCTCGCCGATTCTACGGGATATCATGCTTTTCTAGTCGGGGGATTCGTGAGAGATATCCTGCTCCGCATAGAAAATTATGACATTGATATCGTAATAGAAGGGGACGGGGTGAGATTCGCCGAAGAGATGGCCAAGGCATTCCATGCGAAAGTGAGGTCCCACAAGGAGTTTGCGACAGCCAAGGTAATATATCCGGACAACTTTAAGGTCGATATTGCTACCGCCAGACTGGAGTACTATAAAGCACCTGCGGCTCTTCCCGTTGTCGAGCACAGTTCGCTGAAGCTCGATTTGCGCAGGAGAGACTTTACTATTAATACTTTAGCCATATCTCTCAATAAGAACAATTTCGGTCAGCTGATAGATTTCTTCGGCGGACAACGCGATATTAAAGATAAGACAATCAGAGTGCTCCACAGCCTGAGTTTTGTCGAAGATCCCACAAGGGTGTTCAGGGCGGTCCGGTTTGAGCACAGATTCAATTTCCAGATCGGCAAACACACCATGAATCTCATCAGAAATGCCGTAAAGATGAATTTCATGGCAAAAATCAGAGACAAGAGGCTTTGGGCGGAGATTTCCATTATTTTACTCGAAGAAGAGCCTGATAAGATACTGAGAAGACTTCAGGAGTTTGACTTGTTGAAATTTATTTCGCCCAATCTCGTTTTCAATAAAGATAAAGAGCGGTTGTTTCATCAGATGCATGACGTTTACAGATGGTTTGAGCTCCTTTACAAGGGCGGGGTCTGCGAGAGGATCCCCTATTACGTGCTGGGACTCGTAGACCACATGAAACCTGAAGAGGTCGTCGATTTTTGCAGAAAAACTGAAATGGCGGACAGGTTGCGTAAGAAAACTGTGGATAATATAGCGAAAATGAGAGATACGCTGGCTGGCTTGTCGTACGGAGAATCTGCGATGAAAAAAAGCGAGGTCTACAGAATGTATGAGGATCTCTCTCGGGAAGCAAGGCTCTTTATGATGGCACGAACCAGATCTGAAGAGGTGAAAAAATCAATATCGAATTACATCACTTACAATGAAACTATGAAACCCTCACTCACCGGCGAAGACCTGAAACAACTGGATATCAAAGAAGGTCCTGTTTACAGGGAAATTCTGGATAAACTGTGGGAAGCGAAGATTGACATGAATTTAAAGACAAAAGACGAAGAGATAGCCTTCGTAAAGATCTACCTGTCGGGAAAGGAGATCGCCTCTTGAGCGCATCTCTAACCCCACTTGAAGTCAGCGTTGAATGTTACGAGGGACCTCTGGCCGTACTTGTCACTCTCATAAGAAAAAACAAAGTGAGCATTTGGGAAGTTCCTCTCGCCTCTATTACGGAAAGGTTTCTTCAATACGTTGAGTTGGTGGCTGAAATGAACCTCCGCATTGCTGAAGATTTTATCGAAATGGCCTCTCTTCTTATCTTCATTAAGTCAAAGATGCTTCTCCCTGTAGAGGACCGAGACCAGGAAAATAGCCATGAAGAAGAACTGGTCGAGAGGATAATTGAGTACGAAAAAATCAAGGAAATGTCAAATGCTATTGCCGCCTTGCCTATGCTCAATAGAGATTTATTTGTACGAGGATTAAAAACCATTAACCGGGAGGCAGATTATGACCTTCTAGAGCTTTCCCACATGTTCTTTGAGCTTATGACAAACAAGGAAGAGCGGTACATCGAGATTAAGGAAATAAGGCCTACCCTAGAAGAAAAAATGACCACATTGAAAGCTATGCTCGAGGCATCGGGTCTCTATGTATGGAGCATAGACGGTGGCGAGGGCCAGAATGAAAAAATAGCAACTATTCTGGGAATGCTTGAACTGACGAAGACGAAGTTTGCCACCCTACTTCAGAGGAGACCATTCGGAAAAGTTATCCTGCGCAAAAGGGACTACAACGAACACATTACGAAAGGTGGTTTACATGTCGAGGGGTAAAAAAACAATCTTTTTCCTTGTAATTATTGTCACACTGGTCTTTGTAGGAGCTTTTGCCATAGGCGTCGTCGGCAAGGGATCGGGTGAAAAGTTTGGGGTTGTTGAAATAGAGGGTGTCATAACTCAATCAGGGGACACCATGGCCGATATGGTCAGATTCAGCGAAGACGCTTCTATAAAAGGGGTTATTGTTAGGATAAATTCACCAGGTGGATCAGTAGGACCGACTCAAGAAATTTACAGAGAAATGATAAAGCTGCGGGAGAAAAAGAAGGTATTCGTATCCATGGGCGGAATATGCGCCTCCGGGGGCTATTACATCGCATCGGCCGGGGAAAAAATATACGCGAGCCCTTCAACCATTACGGGAAGCATAGGCGTCATAATGGAGCAGATGGTTATTGAGGATCTTTTAAAAAAGATAGGGGTGCAACCGAATACGCTTAAAGCAGGCGAGTATAAAAACGTTGGTTCCCCTTTTAAAAAAATGACAAGCAAAGAGAGGGAGTATCTGGACCGAATAATGACAAGCATTCACGAGCAATTCATCTCCGATGTCGCCGTAGGCAGGAAAATGGATGTCGAATCCGTAAGAAAGCTTTCGGACGGACGAATCTACACAGGCACCCAGGCCAAAGAAGCCAAACTAGTGGATAACATAGGCACATTATACGACTGCAGGGACGATCTCAAAACAACACTCAACATCAAAAGAAAGCCGGTGCTCATATATGGCAAGAGACCTTTCTCTTTCGCAAAATGGTTCTTTTCCTCTTTTGCAAGAGAAATGATCTCCCAGTCCACAGCGTCGCCTTTCAAATTCCTGTTCAAGGGAAATGCGGGGTTCTAAGGCAGATGGCATTGCATGACTTCAATCACCCCACCGTGAGAGGTTTTGATTTCTATACCCTTCTTTGTGCTTGCCCTGCTAGCCTCTTCCCACGTAGTTCTTGCGTCCTTACGGACTACTGACCCGCCGATGTTCCTCACGAGTTGCTCTTTTGCTGGTATCCCGCTTCAATCCGCCCAATTACTCATTGTGGCGGGCAACAAATCGAGATTAAACTCCGTTGCAGTTTATGCTGCGAAAAGGAAACCGTATGGATGGATTGCTTCATTTCCTCCTATAGATGCAACCATCGGCCGAAACGGCTTTGCCGAACCAGGCGCAAAAAGGGAAGGCGACGGGAAAACCCCATCCGGTGTTTACCCCCTCTTGTACGCTTTTGGCTACGCTCACGAGATCAACACGAAAATGCCTTACCGACAAGCCGGAGAGAACGACATCTGGGTCAACGATCCCTCTTCTCTAGATTACAACAAATGGGTTAGGCAAGGAGAAACAACGGCTATTTCTTTTGAAAATATGAAACGTAAAGACGGATTTTACAGGTACGGTGTCGTAATCGGTCATAACATTGATCCGGTAGTCAGAGGCCATGGAAGCGCCATATTCCTACATGTGTGGAAAAGGCGCGACGCACCCACTTCAGGCTGCGTAGCAATGGCTCAAAAAAACTTGGTACACATTCTTGGATGGCTTGATCCTTTGAAAAAACCGCTCATTATAATGGGAACCAAAGAAGCTCTTATTAAATTTGACGAAATGAGTTGGATATAACTCGGTATCTTCCCGTTGACTCTTCCTTTGCCATTTTTATGTTTTATCTTCGCCTGACAATATTGCGTATTCGAATCCGTCGAGAAGGGCGACGAAAGACGCCATATTGATATTCGGTGAGATAGCGGCCACGCTCCATATCACTGAACCGTCGGTAAATATGATGGACACCCCGACATGGGCCGCCGTTCCTGTTTTAGATTCATGTATTCTCGACGAAAAATCGACCAACTTGACGTCTTGAATGACGGGAAAAATCGACGCGAGAGATTTCTTCAGCACATTGGCAAGCGCATCAACAGGCCCAACTCCAGTCGACGCCTCATGCATCTCTTTGTCTGCAGTCCTGATAATTACTGTTGCCTCCGGCCTCAATCCATCATCAATAAGCCTATAGGTTCCCACGACCTCAAAAGGACTCTGGTAGCCATCAAGAGAGCGAAGGATATTAAGTTCTTTTGTCCCATCCCGTATGTCAAGAAACCGTTTCACTCAGCTTTCTCCTCTTCAATCAGCAGCTTGTAATCTATACTGTCCACAAGCGCCTGCCAGCTTGCCTCTATGATGTTCTCCGATACCCCGACAGTTCCCCATGATTGCTTTCCATCACTGCTTTCTATAAGAACCCGTGTGGGAGCCTCGGTTCCATCCTTGGCGGACAGAACCCTCACCTTGTAATCAACCAACTCCATCTCCATGAGAACAGGGTAAATCTTGCAGAGGGCCTTCCTCAGGGCATTGTCAAGGGCGTTTACCGGACCGGTCCCGAGAGCGGCGGTGTGCTCAATCCTGTCGTTGACCTTGACCAGTATTGTCGCTTCGCAGACAGGGTGATTCTTCTCTTTTTTCTCTGTGATGATCCTGAACCCAACAAGGTCGAAATACTTTTTGTGGATACCAAGTGATTTTTTTATGAGAAGTTCAAGGGAACCTTCCGCACCCTCAAACTGGTACCCGAACATTTCGAGTTCCTTGACTTTTCTCGCAACCTCTTTCGCAAGCTTCTTGTCTTTATCTATATCAATATTAAATTCCCTCGCCTTGTAAAGGATGCTACTCTCTCCTGAAAGATCTGAGATAAGCACTCTTTGAACATTGCCAACAAGGGCGGGCTTTATGTGTTCATACGTCTCCGGATTTCTCCTTATGGCACTCACATGGATACCGCCTTTATGCGCGAAAGCGCTCTCCCCTACATATGGTCTGTGCTTGTCAGGAATGAAATTTGCCATTTCATCAACAAAAAGGCTCAGTTCCCGAAGTCTTAAAAGGCCTTCCTCCTCTATGCCTCCGCATCCCATCTTGAGGGTCACACTCGGTATTATTGAGCAAAGATTAGCATTACCACAACGCTCTCCATACCCATTGATCGTGCCCTGGACATGCTCGCATCCCGCGCGCACGGCCATAAGGCTATTAGCAACTGCCATTTCTGTATCGTTGTGAGTATGTATTCCTAATTTACACTTGATTGATGCGCTCACGATCGTCACAACGTCGAATACGTCATAGGGCATGCTCCCCCCGTTGGTATCACAAAGAACCAGGACGTCAGCTCCTGAGTCACGCGCCACGGTCAGGACTTTCACGGCATATGCCCTGTTCCTGCGATACCCGTCAAAGAAATGCTCTGCGTCAAAAAATACGGTCTTGCCGCAATTCTTCAGATAACGGATCGTGCCCTCGACCATCTTCAGGTTGGTGTCCAAGCTGACTTTCAATGCGTCCCTAACGTGGAGATCCCAGCTTTTCCCCACAATGGTCACATACTCGGTTTCAGCGTCTAGCACCGACCGTATAACCTCGTCGTCTTCTGGCCTCGTGTGGGCCTTCATTGTCATGCTGAATGCTACAACCTTCGATTGTCGAAGTTGCAGATTTTTTACTTCCTTGAAATAGCTGAGGTCTTTCGGATTTGATCCCGGCCAGCCCCCTTCGATATAATGAATTCCAAATTCATCCAGCTTCTCTGTGATTCTCAATTTGTCCGTAAGGGAAAATGCGATATCTTCAGACTGAGCTCCGTCGCGAAGCGTGGTGTCGTAAAACTCAACCCTCACTGCTCCTCCCTGACTTCTCCGGCATCGAGCCCAAATGCAGTATGGAGCGCCCTCACAGCCAACTCCCCGTATTTGCTTTCCAGCACGCAGGAGATCTTGATCTCTGACGTGGTAATTGCCTCAATATTTATACCCTCGGCAGCAAGAACGGAGAACATATTCGATGCTATTCCGGCGTGGGATATCATGCCACGGCCAACGATGCTCACTTTTGCTATATTATCGTCCATGGTCACCTTTTCGGCTCCCACTTCTTTTACCTTTTCCTCCATAATCTTATACGCCTTCTTTGCGTCGGCCTTTGATGTGGTGAAAGTAATATCCGTTAAACTGCTGCGGCTCACGTTCTGCACGATTACGTCCACAACAATATTAGCATCGGAAAGAGCGGTAAATATGTCGGCCGCGATTCCGGGCTTGTCCGGAACGGCACTTACCGTGATCTTTGCTTCGTTCTTGCTGTATGTAACACCGGAAACTACCACTTTTTCCATTGGCATACTTCCCTCCTCGCATACGAGTGTCCCTTTGCCCTCTTCTAAAGAAGATTTCACAAGGATCGGAACATTATATTTTTGAGCCAGCTCAACCGATCTTATCTGTAGCACCTTGGCTCCCAAGCCTGCCATTTCCAGCATCTCATCATAGGATATCTTATCAAGTCTCTGCGCCTTATCGCATATATTGGGATCTGTAGTATACACACCATCCACATCCGTGTAAATTTCACATACGTCTGCGTTGAGACTCGCAGCAAGGGCCACACCAGTGGTATCCGATCCACCTCTTCCCAGGGTTGTAATGTTACCATTTTCGTCCACACCCTGAAAGCCGGGCACTACCACTATTTTACCCAGTTTTAGTTCGGCAAGGATCCGCTCTTTCTCCAACCGGTCGATCCGTGCCTTTCCAAATTTGGAGTCGGTGATTATCCTCACCTGGTACCCAAGGACGGACACGGCATCATTCCCCATTTCCTTTAAAGTAAGGGTAAGAAGAGCGGAGGTTACCTGTTCACCGGTCGAAATAAGGACGTCAACCTCCCGCTCATCTGGAAATTTGGAAATCTGATTGGCAAAATTGAGCAATCTGTCAGTCTCTCCTGCCATCGCCGAGACAACGATCACCATATCGTTGCCCCTGCTTTTGTAATCTATGGCTCTTTTCGCTACATTGCGTATCCGCTCAATATCTCTGACGGAAGTTCCGCCATATTTTTGCACGACTAACATCTTCTACCTCCAGCGTAATTTTTCGATCCTCTTTTTCAAACGCTTCTATGTAGATCCTGATTGTACCTTCCGGCCAGACGCTTCTTTCGGCCCACTCAGCGACTATTATGCCGCTTTCGTAATATCCCTCCATGTCAAGCGACTCTACCTCGGATTCGTCGATCCTGTATAAGTCCACATGGCAGAGAGTGCATGAGCCTTCATATACATTCATCAGAGTAAAGGAGGGGCTCAAAACATAGAGCCAGTCCTCAACCCCGACACCCTTTGCGATACCCTTAACCAGTTGGGTCTTGCCGGCACCAAGCTCACCGTATAAGGCATAACAGTCACCTGGCCGGGCATGCCTCCCTATGTGTTCCCCAATGTCCCACGTATCAGAGGGACTTTTCGATATAAACTCTATCCGTTCCACGCTTGATTTCCCTCAAAACCCTTCCCGTTTCTACGAGAAGGTCTCCGGCCAAGAGGTCCATATCCGTAGACTCTTCTACAAAATTGTCCGCTGCGTAGCCGTGGAGATAAGCGCCTAGGATCGATGCTTCGGTCATACTATACCCTTGCGCCAGCAGACCCCCGATGAAACCAGTAAGTATATCACCACTCCCACCTTTTGCCAAGGCAGGGTTGCCAGGAGGAATTATAAATGCTTCTCCTTGGTTGTCAAAGATTATCGTCCTCGCCCCCTTGAGAACAAGATTCATCTCTGTCTTTTCGACAAAACCCTTTCCAACGGACATCCTGTCGGCGTTGATCTCCATGGGGCTTAGTTTCATAAGCCGGCCTAACTCACCAGGGTGAGGCGTGAATACTGCGCTCCTTTTTGCCTCCGCGATCAGGTCCGTGTGTCCGGCAAACGCGTTAATAGCGTCGGCATCTATCACAAAAGGCTTATCTGTCTTTGCAAAAAGCCTCCTCACAATTTCCTGGGTTTCCTCATGCTGTGAAAGACCGGGCCCCATAACGACTACGTCCTTGTCGGAAATGAATTCCAAAATCTCATCATAGGATGAAAGAACGAAGTACCCGCTCCCCCCGTCTGCCACGGGATAGGTCATCACTTCCGTTAACTTGACCTCCATGACAGCGTTAAGGGCTTGAGGGATGAGAAGGGTTACAAGGCCAGCCCCGATCTTCAAAGCGGCGAGAGACGCCATGTACGCCGCTCCTGTTTTGCCAGGAGATCCTGCGATCACTGCCACATGACCGAACGTGCCTTTGTGTGCCCAGGGCATTCTATCTTTAAGGAATCCTCTGATCAATTCGCCGTCAACAATATTCGCGTCCACCCCCAGCACTGTCTCGCCATGAGGAGGAAGAGAAATATCGATAACCGTTAGACCTCCCGCGTGATAGGCGCCAGGGTAGAAAAGCTGGCCGAGCTTGGGATAACCGTATGTATAGGTATGGGTTGCCTTCACGGCTGTGCCCAGGGGCACGCCCGTCCGTCCGTCAACGCCGGAAGGGATATCAACGGCGATGACCGTTTTCCCAGAGTGGTTGATTAACTCAATAATTCTACCCTCGAAGCCGCTCACGGGTTTTGAAAGCCCTGTGCCAAAGATCGCATCCACTATTACGTCCGTCTCTTTGAGAGACGCCTTAGCCAGAGGAAAGGATGCGTCGTCAATTTCCGTAATTACCCCCCCGAGCGACTCGAAAAGGCCCATATTGAGAGCTGTATCTCCTTTCAGGTCAGAGGTTTTACATAGAAGAAATGCCCTGGCTGAAAAGCCGTCCCTCAAGGCATATCTTGCGATAACAAACCCATCGCCACCGTTGTTGCCCCGCCCACAGAAAACGGTCAACCGACTGCCGGGGATCAAGTAACGCTCTTTTGCCAGTCTGTATGTAGTTCTGCCCGCATTCTCCATGAGCACGGCCGACGGTATTCCCCAAACCCTGATCGCGTACTCGTCGTATTTTGCCATTCTTTCAGGGGAGAGCGCCTTCATACTTTCCTACTCCTCGGATTTCAGATTATTACCACGGAGACCGCATATGCTTTTTCATGGGAAATACTTACCCCTTCATACCTTGTATGTTTATAAATAATGAAAGGTTTGCCTCCAGTCTGCAAAACCTCAATCGCCTTCCACGAAAGCCCCTTTCCGACCGCCTTCATAAACGCTTCCTTGGCGGCAAATCGTCCGGCAAGGGTTTGATACATACTCTTCCTCTGTTTTGCGTACCTGATTTCCTCATCGGTGAAAACCTTGTGAAGAAATCTATCCCCGAATCGGTCAACAGCCTGCGCTATCCTTGATACATCAACAATATCAATGCCGACCATTCAGACCCACCTTCCTTACGCCCAATCATGGAATCTGCCTGAAAAAAGATGAGAATGTGCCGTGTTAACTAACCACCGATCAGGCTGATCATGTCACGGACAGCCCTATCTAGGCCCACAAACATAGCCCGGGCTATAATTGCATGTCCTATGCTCAGCTCGTCTATTTCATGGATTGCAGCTATCTCTCTCACATTGTGATAGTTAAGACCATGACCGCCGTTCACTTCAAGGCCAAGCCCCTTGCCTCTCGCTGCAGAGTACACAACCTTTTTCAATTCCTCTCTCCGTGATTCGCTTGTTCTTGCATCACTGTAGGCGCCAGTATGAATCTCTATCATATCGGCCTTCACGGCTACCGCTGCAAGAATTTGCTCCTCTTCGGGGTCGATAAAAAGACTCACTTTGATGCCTTTCTCCTTCACCACGCGAATAACTTCCCCGAGCC
This sequence comes from Syntrophobacterales bacterium, assembly GCA_031274925.1. Lineage (NCBI taxonomy): Bacteria > Pseudomonadati > Thermodesulfobacteriota > Syntrophobacteria > Syntrophobacterales > Syntrophobacterales bacterium. The sequence continues at coordinate 26,345 of JAISPL010000018.1, forward strand.
GACCTTCGAGACCTGCCACGTCAAGCCCGCCCTCCGTGGTCAATTCTTCTCTTTTTTCCGGCACCAGGGTGATCATATCGGGTTGTATCTCCATTGCTATCTTGACCATCTCGTCGGTAGCCGCCATTTCGAGGTTCAACTTTGTCTTAATCACATTCCTCAGAATGGCTACATCTCTGTCCTTTATGTGGCGTCTGTCTTCCCTCAGGTGCACAATGACACCCGATGCCCCAGCGATTTCAGCAATGCCGGCTGCATGCACAGGATCGGGGTACGATGTACCTCTGGCCTCTCTGAGAGTTGCCACATGATCTATATTCACCATAAGCTCAGGCATTAGTTTCCTCCGATTTCCTGCCGGGCCGACTCCGCAATCTCTTCTGCGTATGCGGCTACGAGGGCATCGTCCATGCCCTCCACCATGACCCTCAATTTCATTTCCGTGCCTGAATATCTCACAACCACCCTTCCCTCTTCGCCAAGACGATCCCTTACCGCCTCTATCGCCTTCATGAGACGGGGACAATCGTCCACTGGCTTTTTCTCCCGAACCTTCACATTCAACTCAACCTGAGGCAATTCGGTAAAACCTTCCATCAAGTCGCAAAGACCCTTTTGTTTTTCAATCATAACATTCAGTATTTTGAGGGCCGTGACCATGCCGTCGCCGGTTGTATTGTGATCAAGAAACACGACATGCCCTGACTTTTCCCCTCCAAAATTATAATCATCTTTCAATATGGTCTCAAGCACATACCGGTCTCCCACATTGGTCCTCACGACCGTTATATTTTCCGTCTTAAGGCAGGTCTCCACTCCCATATTGCTCGCTATGGTGGCTACGACCGTATTCTTCTTCAGCCTCCCTTTCTCTTTGAGGTGTCTTGCCAGAACCACCATGGCGCCATCCCCATCAATGATCTTTCCTTTTTCATCGACAAAAGCGACTCTGTCGGCATCTCCGTCAAGGGCGATGCCGATGTGGGCGTTATGCTCCATTACATGTCTTCTCAATGAGTCCGGATAAAGACTTCCGCATTCCCTGTTGATATTCTCACCGTCGGGTTCGACACCGAAGGAAATCACGTGAGCTCCCAGCTCCTCAAACACGCTAGGGGCCACCTTGTATGCGGCTCCTTGAGCGCAATCCACCACAACCCTCAATCCGTCAAGCGAATACTGCTGGGGAAAAATGTTCTTAAGAAACACGATATATCTTCCCACCGCGTCATCAATCCGGTGAGCTTTTCCCACCTCATTAGCCACTGGTCTCAGTGTATCCAGCGAACCCTCCATGACCATCTTTTCGATTTCATATTCAAGATCGTCCGGCAGCTTAAAACCATCTCCGGAAAATATCTTTATCCCATTGTCCTGATACGGATTATGAGAAGCGGAGATGACTATTCCCGCATCCGCCCTCATACTGCTTGTAATAAACGCAATCCCTGGGGTCGGCAATGGACCCACGAGCCACACATCAACTCCCATGGAGCAAATACCGGAGGCGATGGCCGTCTCAAGCATGTAACCCGAAAGCCTCGTGTCCTTCCCTACCACTATTCTTCCTCGGCCGTGTCTCTCTTTGAAAACGTATGAAACTGCCCGGCCTAATTTCAGGGCCACCTCCGAGGTCATAGGATACATATTCGCAGTCCCCCGTATCCCGTCGGTCCCGAAAAGCCTCCTCTCCATATCATTCCCTCCTGAGATGGACCCTTACGGTCTCAGGCTTTATTTTCCTTACGAAAATTCCCTTAGTCACCAAAGGCACATCAATCTCTTCTTTTTTATCTTTGAAATCCCCATTCACCGGAACGGTCTCGATAACTTCTCTATCTTTCAACACTTCTTCGGAACCTTCAACCACTGCGTATTGTGGATACCAAGTCCCCACTCCATATATGCCGGCCCATCTCTTGTCTAATTTTACAACAACTCTGAGCCGTTTTTCCACCGCCTTGCCTATTTCCACAACCATGTAGTCCGGCTTCACATCTTCAACTTTCACCCCTTTCGGAACCGTCACATTATCTTTATCCAACTCAAATACCTGGGTGCCACCCTTGGCACCGGACAGGCTGATTGCGACTCTTATATCGCGAGCTCTCAGGTTTTTGAGAATCGAGATGGGCCCACCTATAGTAACGAGGACAGAATCGGTTTCTATTTTTTCCATTATGAGGTCCTCTCGTATATTCTCCATGGCAACAGGCACGGAAACCGTCATCTTCGATTCGCCTATATAAGATATGGCAACCCAGAACATTGCCGCAAGCACAAGGGACAACGCCTTGAGTCTATAATCTTTAAGAATGTGATTTCTCACTAACCCCATTATCCAATCTCAATTGCACGATATACCTGATCATATCAGTGCGTCCCTCAAAACCTTCTTCAGGGTATCGCCGTCCACATTCCAGTGCAACTCCCCCTTAAAAGCGTAAGATATTTTTCCTTTTTCCTCCGAGACCACAAGTGCGATGGCATCGGTCACCTCAGTGATCCCTATAGCCGCCCTGTGCCGTGTGCCTAATTGCTTATCAATGGTATCCATCATAGCAAGAGGGAGTATACAACTTACCGCCCTTATTCTTCCTTCCCTGATAATCATTGCTCCGTCATGAAGCGGCGACGCATACTGAAATATGCTCAGAATAAGTTCCGTATTGACTTCCGCATCCAGACGAACCCCTATTTCCATGAATTCTTCCAAACCAATTTCCCGTTCAATCACCAGAAGGGCTCCTGTTTTCTTGCCTGCCATTACGGTACACGCATTGGACAATTCATCGAAAAACAGTGTCTCCTCCACATATGTGATTCTCTTGAAGAACGGGCTTCTCCCCAACGCTAGGAGCGCCCGCCTTATTTCGTTCTGAAATACCACCACAATAACGAGAATGATGGAACTTACGAAATTATTGAGAATCCATCCAAGGGCAAAAAGCTCTAGTTTTTTTGATAGGTAGAAGACAAAGACTACTATGATTACCCCGATGATCAGTTGGCTCGCCCTTGTCCCTTTCACCAGGAGAAAGATCCTATAAATGAGGAAAGCGACAATCAGTACATCAAGGACATCCTGCCATCTCAGGTACGTTATCATGACTTGACGACAGCATCTACGAGCATGATCACTTTGCGTGCTTTGCCAACGTCGTGGACCCTCACAATATCGGCCCCGTTCCAAATCGAAACTGCAATACTGGCAAGGGTTCCCTCTGTTCTGTCGTGGGTGGGAGAGTCGGTGATCCTTCCTATAAAATTCTTTCTTGAAGTACCAACAAGAATTGGCCTCCCCAAGTCTTTGAAGGTTCCAAGGCCTTTGATGATCTTAAGGTTATCTTCTACCCGCTTTCCAAACCCGATGCCGGGGTCAAGTATGATATTATCCTCTCTTATCCCACGGTCAATCGCAAACGTCATTCTTGCTTCCAGAAACCGGAACACCTCTCCTATCACATCCTCATAATACGGATCAGCCTGCATGTCTTGGGGTGTTCCCTTCATGTGCATTATAACCACGTACATCCCAAGCACCGCCGCCGTCTCTGCCATTTCGGGATCAAACACGAGAGCGCTTATATCGTTTATCATATCAGCTCCCGCATCCCGCGCTTCTTTCGCAACTTCGGCTTTATACGTATCAACGGAGATCAATACATCTGAACTTGCTCTTATTCCCTGGATTACGGGAACGACTCTTTTCAGCTCTACATGTAAAGGAACCCGCAGCGAAAAGGGTCTCGTGGATTCACCACCCACATCAATAATATCAGCCCCTTCTTCGACCATTTCCAAGGCATGCTGTACTGCTGTTTTGGTATCAAAAAATTCCCCTTCGTCGGAAAAGGAGTCGGGCGTCACGTTCAACACGCCCATAATGAGAGGTCTCTCGCTACACAGCAACTTCCTCTGCATTCACATGTTCCTTGATGAGGGACTCTATTTCCTGTCCATCCAGCACTTCCTTCTCAAGAAGTCTGTTAGCGATGGCATGGAGAGCGTTCATATTATTGTAAAGTATCGCCTTAGCTCTTTCAAAACAGTCCATCACTATCCGTCTCAGTTCCTCGTCTATGTCTTGGGCGGTGCTTTCACTGAAATCCCGGTGCTGGGCTATCTCCCTGCCGAGAAAAATATGTTCTTCTTTTTTTCCGTAGTTGAGGGGACCAAGTTTCTCGCTCATACCCCACTCGCACACCATCTTTCGCGCTATTTCCGTCGCCCTGTCAATATCATTCCCCGCCCCTGTGGTTTTATGATTGAGGACAAGCTCTTCCGCAGCTCTGCCGCCTAAAAGTATCGTGATATTGTCAATAAGATAGGACCTCGAATAGGTGTGCCGCTCATCAATGGGCAACTGCTGGGTTATGCCCAGCGCACGCCCTCTGGGGATAATGGTGACCTTATGAATGGGGTCTGAACCTGGTATCATTTTAGCCACAAGGGCATGGCCCGCCTCATGAAACGCGGCGTTTTTTCGCTCTTCATAAGGAATGATCAGACTTTTCCTCTCCACGCCCATGAGCACCTTGTCCTTCGCCTGCTCAAAGTCATCCATTTCAATCTCTTTTTTGCTTTTCCTTGCAGCCAGAAGAGCAGCCTCATTTACAAGGTTTTCCAAGTCGGCGCCAGAAAATCCAGGAGTACCGCGCGCAATCACCGATAGCTCAACATCTCCTGCCACCACGGTCTTTTTGGTATGAACACTGAGAATAGCCTCTCTCCCTTTTACATCCGGTATGGAAACCACTATCTGACGGTCGAACCTTCCCGGCCTAAGAAGGGCAGGATCCAGCACATCGGGTCTGTTTGTCGCCGACATAACGATGACACCTTCGTTCGACTCAAAACCGTCCATCTCCACGAGGAGTTGGTTCAAGGTCTGCTCTCTCTCGTCATGGCCGCCCCCAAGGCCAGCACCTCTGTGTCTGCCTACCGCATCAATCTCGTCAATAAATATGATGCACGGCGCATGTTTTTTGCCTTGATTAAAGAGGTCTCTCACCCGGGAAGCTCCCACACCGACAAACATTTCCACGAAATCAGAGCCGCTAATGCTGAAGAACGGCACATCAGCTTCTCCGGCTATGGCTTTGGCAAGCAAAGTCTTTCCTGTCCCGGGAGGACCTACGAGAAGAACGCCTTTAGGTATCCGTCCACCCAACTTCGTGAATTTCTTCGGGTCTATCAGAAATTCTATGATCTCCTGAAGTTCTTCTTTTGCCTCGTTGATCCCGGCCACATCCTTGAACGTGACTTTATTCTCTTTTCCGGTCACCAGCCTTGCCTTACTCTTGCCAAAGGCCATGGCCTTGCCACCTCCAGCCTGCATCTGTCTCATAAAGAACACCCAGACGCCAATGAGCAGAAGCATAGGAAACCAAGAGATAAGGATATTCTGCCATATCCCGGAATCATCGTCCGGTTTTGCATCGACACTCACATTATGGGATCTCAATATCTTCGTCAACTCCAGATCATCCGGGGTATAACTTTTAAATTTCTTGCCTTCCTTGAACGATCCTATAATATGCCTTCCTTGAATAGTAACAGACTCCAACTTATCAGTCTCTATGGCATGTATGAAGTCACTGAATTTGACGCTCTCGTAATTCGTTTTCGGCTTGTAATACATGTTAAAGATGACTAATCCGAAAATAATTATGAAAAGCCATACAAATATGTTCTTGTTCATAGGATTAATATTCGTATTCTTAGGCATCTATCTTTATTATCACAAAAACCTAGGATTATCAATATAATAAAACCCCTCCTACTCCTTGCCCCCCTGGCCATCTATCCCAATATCCTCACTTATATCAGATCAGGAATCAGGGAGAGACTCTCTCTCCAGTTTCGTCTGTTACAGCAGCCATACGCCTCCATGGAGGGTGGGGTCTCTTTGCCGTTTCTATCCAGCGCTTATGACACCATTTGACCGTGTCTGCCATCGCAACGGCTAAGTACGGACTATCAACAACTGTTGGGCGTTACCATTATGGTAGCCATAAAAGAACACCTCCATGTATTTCTCATGGCGTACAATCTGGCCGTTTGAAAAGCTTATAAGGAAAATCTCCTTATGATTTCATCAGAGATATATGGACGCTTGAGCCTGAAAGATTTAAA
>JAISPL010000019.1 GCA_031274925.1 Syntrophobacterales bacterium
ACTAAACTTGATTGAACGTTTCTGGGGCTGGCTCAAATCTCGGCTGCGTAGTATCTTGCATCTATTCGATTCATTTGACGATGCCCTTGCAGACTGTTTTAAAGTAGGGTGAGTATAACTGGTGGAAAATTGACAATTACAACAAACATGATAATACCTCTTTATTCACATGGACCACAATGTCTGACTCCAACCCCTTTAGGGCACCTAGGCTTCGGAACTGTCCCACTGATACCTTTCTCATCGTCTCCTGCCATATATACAATCTGGCGCAATTTCTATTCGTCTAAATATGGAAACAAAACTCCATTATACAGGTATATCGATAAAACAGACGAAAGATGGCTGCGACACATCACAACTACCGTGAGTCATACTCTCATCATTTATACGCCGAACCAGTTCCCCCCCCCTCCTGTTGGCTCTGCAGATAGAGATTATAGAGCCAGTAGTAACGTCATATTCTATCACTAGTGATGGGTAAGTCTATATACGTTTCATAAGGGATCTCTCAAGAAAAGATGCAGCCCTTACCCATAAAGACTTAGCGAAACATACAGCATCCTCAAAGAACCCATCAATTCTTAAAGTCTCTCCAAGAGAGGTTTGAGATAGAAGCTGAAAAAAGAAAGATTGCCTTTCCATTCGCCTGATATCCATATAAGACCTCACTTGCTCGCCGTGAAAGCTAATAATACATCATAATAGATAAAATAGAATAAAAAATTAATAATTAATATAAATATGAGTAATATTAGATAAATGATGAAAATAAAGGTAAAAAATAAAAAACTTGACATTAAAATGATATCAGAGCTAATGTTTAAAAATCGTCTTTTTAATTATGCCATGCAAAAGATATCTCTTTCGTCTATCATTTTGGTTTTTGCATCTGTTTTTGCCACCACCTTTTGCGACGTAAGTTGGGCGCAGGAAAAGACACCCACCAAAACAATGTCCATCAAAGCGGAGGGAGCTAAAATGGCGGCCGTTCCATTCTCCCACCAGACTCATGCGGACAAGGACAGGATCACCTGCAACATCTGCCACCACAAGGCAAAGGAAGGCAAACAATACAAGAAGTGTGTGGACTGCCATTCCCTGAAAGACACGAATAACGACGCTCCAGCCGCAAAAGATGCATTCCATAAGCAATGCCAAAACTGTCATAAAGAAATCATGAAGAAATGCAATGAATGCCACAAAAAATAAAAAGAATATGACCGGCCCGGTTCCTTTTCACGGCGTAACGGGCAAGATATACGGTTTTTTAGCTTCTCTTAAGTTCACCATACTTCTCTTCTCGCTGATCGCGACCGGTTCTGTTTTTGGAACTGCGATCAGACAGAGAGTCTCGCTGGAGGAGTATCTCTCTGCATACTCGGAACACACGGTAAGATTGATAAAATTTTTCGGCCTTGACGACGTGTACCACTCCACATGGTTTTACAGTCTTTTGGTCCTCTTTCTTATTAATCTCATTCTTTGCACCGTGCAGCGCCTCTCTAGGTTTATGAAGATCATGCGCTCCGAATTGGTACTGCCTGACGAAAAGAGCCTCTCGGCTATGGAATTGTCGTTCGTCATAGAGACGGAAAGAAGCCGGGATATGGAGCAGTGGATCGACAAATCATACCGGCGCGTTATGTCTAGCGCAAAGGAAATGGTTTATGAAAAGGGGATTCTGTCCCGCTACGGGGTCTTTACCATCCATTTAAGTATCGTCTTCATTCTTCTAGGAGGATTTGCAGATACCATGCTCGGCTACAAGGGCTACATGGTGCTCACTAAAGGCGAAGCGAAAGACCGGATCGTCACAAGGGGCGAAAATACCGTGGAACGTACCTTCAATTTTACCCTGAAATGCAAAAACTTTAAAGTTGCCTTCTATCCAGGCGGAGAGCCAAAAGACTATGTGAGTACCGTCGAGGTGATTGAGAACGGGAAGATTGTAATGGAAAAAGATGTCCGGGTCAACGATCCTCTGAACTACAAAGGGATCCGTGTGTATCAGTCGAGCTATGGACGGGCGCCTTCATTCCTCTTTAATATTAGTGGAGAAAATGTTATTTTAAAGGAGCGTGAAACCTTCAGTAAAGACCAGTTATTCCTCATGGTGGTCAGATTCGAGAGCCAAATCCATGGTCTTGGGCCGGGAGTTCTTATCGGGTATCTCGACAAAGGGGAACCCAAGACTGCGTGGTTTTTCAAGAATGCGGGGAGAATGCAGGAAAGAAATCTTAACGGTGTCGATATAAGACTGGAGAATATTGCAGAAGAGTTTTATACAGGACTTGAAGTGTCGAAAGACCCAGGGGTATGGATCGTATGGACCGGATTTGTCCTCATGCTCTTCGGCCTTTATGTAAATTTCTTTACTTATTACAGACAGATATTCATGAGAAGAAGAGCAACGGATATAATTGTGGCAGGGTTTGCGCCCAAAGGCAAAGAGGCATTCAGGGAAGAGTTTGCTCGTCTGAAAGCGATGGCGGACGGCAGTGAATCATAAAATACTGGGGCTAGTAACTCTTCTCTATCTTCTCATTTGTGTGATCCATCTCCTCTACTTTGCCGTAAAAAAAGAGAAAATCATGGCCGTCGTGTGGCTGACCATCTACATCACCTTCGGTCTTCACACTCTCGGGCTTATATCCCGCTGGATGGAATCCTATAATGCGGGAATAGGTCATGTGCCTCTCTCGAATTTTTACGAATCCCTCATTTTCTTTGCATGGTGCGTCTCCTTCGTCCTCATAATAATGAAAAAACGGCTTCCCTACCCGGTGATCACGGGGTTGACGTCCCTTATGTCCCTATTCTTAATGGGTTATGCGTCCCTCTCCCCCACAGTACAGAGGACTATTCAACCTCTCGTGCCTGCTCTGCAGAGTAACTGGCTCCACATCCATGTGATTACGTGTTTTCTCGCTTATGCGGCGTTTTCAGTCTCTTTCATAGCAAGTCTCCTCTATCTCGCAAAATGGAAAAGTATAGTCCCCCCAAGAGAAATCCTGGATGAAATTAACTACAGAAGTATTATTGTTGGATTTCCAATGCTAAGTGCTGGTATACTAACTGGTGCCGTGTGGGCCCATTACGCTTGGGGCGCTTATTGGAGTTGGGACCCGAAGGAAACATGGTCCTTGATTACGTGGATAATATATGCCATATATCTGCATGTACGGCTCGTAAGAGGGTGGAAAGGCAAAAAAATTGCTTTGGTATCGATTATCGGTTTTTTGAGTGTCATTTTTACCTATTTTGGAGTAAATTTTATACTGTCAGGATTACATAGTTACGCAACATGATAAAAATAAGGAAACCGCAAAAACCTAAAAGCTTAGTTCTGTTCGGAAACGGCATTAACTGCGAATACGAGACAGCATACACCCATAGACTTGTGGGGTTCAAGCCTGATTTCCTCCACATTAACGACCTTATGGGTAACCCCCGCATCATACATAGCTATTCGTTTATCAATCTACCCGGGGGATTTCTTGACGGAGACGATCTTGGGGCTGCCAAGGCACAGGCTGTAAGATGGAAGTATCAGGTAATCGGCGATACCGGAAAAAGATTTATTGATGAAGTGGTAAAATTCGTGGGCGATGGCAAGATTGTGTTAGGTATCTGCAACGGGTTTCAGCTTCTGATAAAAACAGGTTTGCTTCCAGGCTTCAGCAGTACTGATGAAACTCAACCAGCAACGCTCACCTTCAACGATTCAGGAAAGTTTGAAGACAGGTGGGTGAACCTCAAAGTCAACCCCCTTTCCAATTGCATTTTCACAAGGAACATGGAGACCGTGTATCTCCCAGTGAGACACGGAGAGGGCAAATTCGTCACGGATAGTGCCGACAACCTCGCAAAGGCGCAGAAGGGAGGCCATGTGGCTCTGCAGTACATTGACGAAAGTGGATGTATTACCATGGCCTACCCCCATAACCCAAACGGTTCCGTTGAAGCCATTGCCGGTATTTGTGACACGACAGGAAGGATATTCGGACTCATGCCCCATCCGGAAGCCTACGTCACCTATACGCAACATCCTAGATGGACACGGGAGAAACTAGAGAAAGAAGGAGACGGTCTGAAAGTATTCAGAAATGCGTTCAACTATACAATGGAAAATAGATAGGAGGTACCTACAATGAATAAAACGGATATAATCAATAAAATAGCCGAAGAATTGAAGCTCAATCAGAAGATAGCGAAAATTGCGGTGGATAATATTCTGAACACGATAAAAGATGCAATTATAGACGGCAAAAGAGTCGAAATAAGAGGATTTGGAAACTTTTCCCTGAGACAATACAAGGCGTACAAAGGACGCAACCCCAAGAGCGGGGACGTGGTGAATGTGGAACCGAAAAAACTTCCCTATTTCAAAGTAGGGAAGGAGTTGAAAGACATGATCTGGAAAAAGTAGAGTCTAAAACTCTCCCCAAACGGATTTTATCGCAGCTTTCACTTTATCGACAACTTCCATGGTATCTTGTGACTGGTTTATCGCTTTACGCAGGTTCCGAGGGAGTTTTCTTTTCAGTTCTAGGATTGGGGCGGTAAGCCCTTGTAATGCACCCTATTACGTAATATCCTCTATCAAGAGCGAAGGCCATTTTGCCTCCGCAATCTCTGTCGGCAATGTCGAGAAGTATCCGCGTCATAAAGACAAACCAGGTCTCCATGACCGCCATGCCCCAAGGGCCGTTGCAGTAGTATCGAATTGAGCCAAACCCAATCGGTCCAACGCAAGATGCGTAAATTCCTGAATACATATCCATGCTCATTATCGCCCATATCATAGAGAGCAGCACATTGCCCGTATAATCTCTCCCCTCTCCTTCCATGCCTTCCCCCATGCTCCCGCTGCCAGGATAACAAGAATGCTGGCGTGTTGAAAAATAGAAGACTCCTGGTTGCCGTAAAAATTGTGTTGTGTCCCGTTTCCAGGATGGAGATCAAAATCGACGATCAATGTCCGTCTGAAATCATATTTCTTCAAAGGCACCACGTACCGACGGCAATATTGCTGGAGATGCAGAACCCCATGGCATCATACGGAGTGCTCATGAGCCATGGGGACTAGAAGGCCCTACCAGCGCAAAACCCGAATTCATCGCGCCGCACTTGATCGTATCCACAGGCTCTAAGGCTTCACCATACGGTTGCGTAAGCACCCATCGCACGGCTCAAATAAATGTCATGCTTTACAATACTCGCCGCTATAGATCGTTCTTATCTTAAAGGGATCATATTGCCCGTGCAAAAAAAATCAAGCCGCAAAAAGTCACGTGTCCGGACAGGTTTTGTCGCGACCTGAGATGAAAATAGCATGTGGTCGTTGCCCGCTGACAATTGGTCGACACCCGGGCGCCACAAACCTTCCCATTACAGGCAAAGATTATGGAAACGAGCAACACAACTTAAACCTGCATCGGACCTGCCTCAATAGTTCCTTAAGCCAAGCCGTTTTTCTTGACATTGGGACAATTTTATTGTTTACTCTTTACCGTTACTTTTCATTCCCCGGTAGCTCAATCGGCAGTAGCGGCTGGCTGTTAACCAGTAGGTTGCAGGTTCAAGTCCTGCCCGGGGAGCTTTATAAAATATAATAATTTAAGGGGGGTTCAAGTTTTTTGACCCCTGTTTTTCTATTACCAGTTTGCCACAAAACGCCACTAATCCGACAACATGCCTTGGTCCACTTTCTTGAGTCACCACGTTTGCTCTTCCTCCCGGCGACAGGTGTCTCCTGAAATCTTTCAATGCGTTGAATAGGGGATTGCCGATCCCCCCAGCCACAGATTTGGTAAACATCATACCTCAGTTAGCGGACGTAATCCTCCTTGACCGGGTAAAGTCCTTGTCTGAAGTAAATTGCACAAAACATGATAAACAAATTACATTTGGATGTTGGAATTGTTTTCGAAGATTTTAGGCGTTTTTACCAGAAACTCTTCTCGCCAACGATAGCACTCAGATTGAGTGATTTGGTGTTCGTTGCAGATATCGGCTACCAGCCGACCTTTCAAATCCCTGCAACACTACAAGCGCCTTGGTCTTGAAATCCCATTTCCTTCGTTTCATGGCTCGTTATCTCTGAGTCATTTTACTCCCTTAAGTAGGGTTCTGTCTTATAATGGGGTGCAGTATAGAGACCCCCTCACACACCTCCCCCAACAGAGAGGTGTATTGTCGTAATAGGCGAAACGGGGGAGAAATGATCCCTCCATAATCTGATGTAAGAGAGATGCCGGGATAGGCAGTCAGGAGAGAGAGGGGGGATGGAGAGAACCAAGTTGAAATTTCCTTATAAGCCATGATAGGCTTCACCCGTCTGTACTCAAGAATTTTCAGATATCTAAGGAGGTTGGAATGGGACTCAGATATGAAGAAGTGACGGATGATGTTCTCGAGTTGTTGCATGATGTTCGCGCCCAGTACTTTCCGGAATTAAAGAATGCCAAGATCAAGGTCTTATTTGATGTAAAAAAGAGGTCCTCTGGGGGGAGGATTACACTCGGCAGAATCATGAAGACGAACGATCTTTTGAGGCACCTTACGATAGATCGGGTCGATCCCATTGAAGGTTATGACTACATCGTCTGTTTGGATAAAACCTGTTGGGAAGCCATAGAAAAGGAAGACAGGGAAAGGATCGTCAGACACGAGCTGAGGCATGCCTATTTTGACATAGACTCGGAAGAGAATCCCTACAAACTCGTCGATCATTCTATACTTGATTTTTATGAGGAGTTGGAGGCAAACAGGGAAGATCCGAGATGGAGGGAGAGGGTAGGGACCCTGACCGAAGATATCTACCAGCAGAGAAAAGAAGAGATCAACGAGGCGAGAGCCAAGAAGATGAAAAAGAAAGCATTCTGACTTCGCACGGAGTTCCTTGCGAGAGACAGTCTCTCAGACGGCAAACATAAGAGGGATACGGTCGGCCACAAGAAAACCCTTTTCGGTCGGGGTGATTTGCCCGTTCCGAATCATAATAAGCCGAGCCTTGATAAGCTCCTCAAGTACTCTTGATACCCGGTCCTCTGGGCCAGGCAGATCAAGGACTGCAAGGCCCTGTGCCGTTCTGAAGCCAAAATAGAGGCTCTCCAATTTCATCTGGTCCTCGGTGAGAATCTCAAACCCCTCGATAGGTGCGACTCCGTCATGGAGGGCGGCGCAGTAACGGTCGACAGACCGATAGTTCCACCAACGTTTCCCGTTGAGGAATGAGTGAGCCGCAGGTCCTATGCCAAGGTACGGCGCGTGGGTCCAATACTTGGTATTGTGATGAGAGATGCAGCCCTGCCCCTTCGCGAAGTTTGATATCTCGTAATGGATAAATCCGTGGTCCGAGAGAAATAAGGATGTATCGAAAAAAAATTTTCTCTGCACCCCTTCCTTTGGTATCGTGAGGGCACCCTTTGCTTTCAGCAAACCGAAGGGCGTTCCACTTTCGATGGTCAACTGGTAACAGGAAAGGTGAGAAGGATCGTACTTAACGGCCTGTACGAGCGTGCTCAACCACTTTTCTCTCGTTTGCCCCTTGAGGCCGTACATGAGGTCAATTCCAAAATTGGCGAAACCGCATGACCGTACCATTTCGATGGCCCTCTTGGCCCAAGTGGCGGTATGTCTCCTTCTCAAGAACTTAAGTTCTCTGTCGTCGAAAGACTGGACGCCGAGACTGAGCCTGTTTACACCCATTGACCGGTAATGGGAGAGTTTTTCTCTGGTTATGTCGTCTGGATTTGCCTCAAGAGTAACTTCCTCGTCTGGATTTCCGGGCCAGTGACTGCGGAGGATCTTCATCAGGCGTTCGAAGGTCGGCGCGTCAAGTAGTGAAGGGGTTCCTCCTCCGAGATAAATAGAATCGAAATGAGGGAAGAGCTCTCTATATATCCCGATCTCTGTCTTTAGGGCGCCGAGCCACCGGTCTACCGAGTCCGTGTCGGTGACGGAGTAAAAATCGCAATATGGACATTTTGTTTTGCAGAAAGGAATGTGGACATAGAGTCCTGGCAGTTGGGATTCAGGGCTCGGAATAAGTGATTCTGGCGTGAGGATAGGCCAGGTATTATTCATCATCTGTCTTGAGGGCTGCCATGAAAGCGCTTTGCGGTATCTCTACATTTCCTACCATGCTCATCCTCTTTTTCCCTTTCTTCTGCTTCTCGAGGAGCTTGCGTTTCCTCGTGATATCGCCGCCGTAACATTTTGCCGTGACATCTTTCCTGTACGGTGAAACGGTTGAACGGGAGATAATCTTTCCGCCGATAGCGCCCTGGATCGCAATCTTAAAAAGCTGTCTTGGAATCTCATCTCTCAGCCGGTCACAGACTCTGACTGCCCGCTCGCGGGCCCTCTCCTTATGTATGATCATAGAAAGGGCATCGACTTTCTCCCCATTTACCAGGATATCTAGTTTTATCAGGTCACTCTCTCTGTAATCGATGATCTCGTAATCAAAGGAACCGTAACCTTGGGTAATGCTCTTGAGTTTGTCGTAGAAATCGAAGACCACTTCGGCAAGGGGCATGTCAAATGTGATCTCTATTCTGCCGGGACTCGGGTATGCGAGGCGTGAGTTCACCCCTCGTCGCTCCAGACATAATTTCATTACAGCCCCCACATATCTCTCTGGTACGAGAATACTTGCCCTGATGTAAGGCTCCTCGCCTCTCTCTATTTTTATAGGATCGGGATAGTATTGGGGGTTGTCGATGGTGAACTCCATGCCGTCCTCAAGAAAAAACCGGTACTGCACGCTGGGAGAGGTGAGAATAATTGACTGATCAAATTCCCGTTCGAGTCTTTCCTGGACGATCTCAAGATGGAGGAGGCCTAGAAATCCACACCGGAATCCCTGCCCGAGGGCGGCGGATGAGTCCTTCTGGTAAACCAATGCTGCGTCATTCAACTTGTATTTCTCAAGGGCTTCAGCCAGAGAAAGATAGTCATCCGACGCAATGGGATAAATAGAGGAAAAAACAACGGGTTTTACTTCCTTGAACCCAGGCAGGGGTTTGGCCGCAGGATACTCGTCAAGAGTGATCGTATCACCTACTCTTGTGTCGCTTACCGTCTTTATTCCTGCGATTATATACCCCACCGAGCCAGCCGAGAGTTCTTTCCTGGATTCCATCTTCAGGCGGAAAATACCGGTCTCCTCCACCTTGTATGTTGCTTTGTTTGACATGAGACGAATGATATGGCCGGGGCGGATACTCCCGTCAAAGACTCGGCAACTTACGATAGTGCCCCGGAAAGGGTCATAGTGAGCGTCGAAAATAAGGGAGGACAGAGGTTCGCCGTTGCTCCCGGTGGGTGGCGGTATCCTGATCACAATGGCCTCAAGGATATCCTCTATGCCGGTACCTTCTTTTGCGGAGCAGAGAACGACAGAGTCAGGGTCAAGACCGAGCTCCTGATCTATTTCTTCCTTCACGCGGTCTATATCGGCGGATGGTAAGTCTATCTTATTTATAACGGGAATAATTACGAGATTGTGTTCCATGGCGGCGTAAAGATTGGCAAGGGTCTGGGCCTCGACTCCCTGAGATGCGTCGATCAGGAGAAGCACTCCCTCGCAGGATGCAAGAGCTCTCGACACTTCGTATGAAAAATCGACATGGCCTGGCGTGTCGATCAGGTTCAGCTCAAACTCTTCTCCCGCGCGGCTGGTGTAGGGGATATTAATCGTCTGACTCTTTATGGTGATCCCCCTCTCTCGTTCGATGTCCATTGTGTCGAGTATCTGATCGCGGAACTGCCGGTCGTCTACAAGGTGTGCATACTGTATCAGTCGATCGGCCAGTGTCGATTTCCCATGGTCAATATGAGCTATGATGCTGAAATTTCTTATCTGTTTCATGATGGTTTGCCTTTGTTAATTTGAATTACGGTCTTCAGATAATTCCCCGGATATATCGCCTCCGTGGCTGACCCTTAGTTGCCGGTAGATGTCCACACGGCTTCGTTTTACCAGAGAGAGCCAGACGGGGGTGGGGGACGCTTATTCAGCCCCTGTGTCCGTCCGATCCATGAAGATCCGGATAGCTTTAAAGTATTCGTGTAGACCCACGAACATCACGTCATTGTGATCCGCCGCAGGGATCATAAGAAGTTGTTTGTCTTCTGATTTTATATTGTTATACAAGTCCTCCGCTTCAGCGAAAGGGACTAGATTGTCATGTTCCCCGTGGACGATAAGGACGGGCAGGGTAATCATGCGGACCATGGCAATACACTCGTCTTCAATTCCCGGGAGTTTGGGCCCGTCAGTCGTTAAATCCAGATGATCAAGTATTCGCGTGATGCTCAGGAACCCGCTTTCAATTATTATTCCTGGCAGGTTGTATTGATAGTGGTATGCAAGTTCCAGTGCTGACAGACTGCCAAGAGACCTGCCCATAACCCACAACTTATCCTTAAGGCCTCTGGCTGCCAGTTCCTTTTTTACTGCCTCAAGCACCTTATGAGCATCGCCGAGCATGTCTGTGATGGTTGGCGTCCCTCCGCTTTTTCCATATCCACGGTAATCTACCACAACTAAGTTGATGTTCTTCTTGAAATAGAACGGCGATATCTCGTCATAATCGCTGATTACCTCACCGTTCCCATGGAAGAAGAGTATCCATGGCCATTCGGGATTGCCTCTGTAAAAACGGCAGGAGATGGAAATGTCTTTGTCCACGGGTACCGGCAGATCAAAGGCAAAAGCCGGGCACGGACTGTATGTATCACGGGGATAAAAAATATATTCCAATGCCGAAGAGTTGTCGAGGAGCGTGTAGTCAGGCATCTTCTCTCCTAATCACGTAATGAGTAAAAAAACAATAATATTATCTCATATCATAATGTCTTATGCAAGGAGGCTTTGCCCTCCCTGAAGTGGTGACTCAGTGGTTTTTTAGAAAATTTGGTTGTGAATAATATCCTAATATGATTGACAATAACATTAAGGCTATGATAACAGTATACGCCCAATACATTAAGAATAAAATAAGGCGGATTCGATGGATGGGTTAAATCTCTCAACAAGCATTGACTGGAGTTTTATTGAGGATGTGGGTCCGATAGCGGGCAGGAACCTTCTCTGTGCTATCAATGCGGCAACTGCACTGCTGGCTGTCCTTATATCCGGTATTTTGATTACCCAGTGAGTTAGATCATGGGGTTTCTTCGGACCTGGCAGAAAGGAATAGTCCTTACCTCAAAAGCAATCTGGTTATGCGCCATACGTGAGACATGCACGACAAGATGCCCTTGCAAGATCGATGTAGCGAACGCAATAGATGCGTTGCGCATCATAGCTCGTCGTGAGAACAAGGTATCCGAGAAAGATATAAAGCTTTTTTATGATACCGTACTTGCTTTGATGAAACAGTATGGAAGATTGTTCGAGATGGGCACGCTTATGGCGTGCAATATTAATCAAGGACATTTCCTTGCTGACGCAGAACTGAGCCCCAAAGCGATGGAGAAAGGAAAAATCGGTTTCTTCCCCAAGAACATTAATGGAATAAGTCGGGTAGCGAAAATTTTCACGAGATTTCAGGATAAGGCAAAAAAACGTGATTGAGACAGGGTATGCGTATTACTCGGGATGTTCGTTGGAGGGCGCGGCGGTTGAATACAATATGTCGATGCGGAAGGTGTTTGATACTCTCGGCATAGACATAAAGGAGTCCGAAGATTGGAGTTGCTGCGGGTCTGCTCCGACCCATACGGTGGATCACATTTTTGCGGTTGCTCTTGCGGCACGTAATCTTTCCATCATTAAGAAAATGGGAACCAGGACCGTTATCGTCCCATATCCTTTTTGTCTTTCTGTGTTCAAGAGAGCTCATGTCGGAATGGATGGTGACGAATCCTTCAAGAATGAAGTAAATGAGCTTCTTGATAAACCTTACAATGGCGGAGTGAGCCCTAAGTCAACGTTGCAGGTAATGTACGAAGATATCGGTCTTGAGGCCATAGCCGCGAAAGTTATCCCATGTGTTGCCTGACTTGGTGGTTGCCCCTTATTACGGATGCATTTTGACCCGACCTCCTGTTATTGCCCGGTTTGATGACCCGAATCCAGTTTCCATGGATAAAATACTGGAAGCAGTGGGTTTCATGGTGAGCAGTTTTACCTTTAAAGTAGAATGTTACGGCGCGGCATTCGGAGTACCGAAACGGGATATGGTCAACAGGTTTGCTTACAAAGCACCCAACATGGCCCTCGATTCAGAGAAACTGTATAGCAGCCGCCTGTCCGTCCGCTCTGCCAGCAAAATCTTAACCTGCGGCAGCGCCAGGTAAATAACATTATGGGCACGGGCTTCAATATGTCGGTTCTTTATTTTTCACAGATCGTGAAACTGACCTTTGGTCTTTCTTTCAAGGAATTGGGCCTTGACAAACTGATCGTAAACTCTAACGGCCTGATCCAGTCACGGATCACTGTTTGAGGAAACGGTAAAGCAGGTAGAGGCGGCATAAGGAATCGGAAAAGACAGAAAAGGCCGGGAAGGCCAAATCGAAGGAAAAAATAAAGGCGGAGGAGACCTGACAGATGCGGGTTGGAGCATTTATTTGTCATTGTGGAAGTAATATTGCTGGGACCATTGATGTGGCGAAGTTGACTCAGGAAACGAGAAAGCTGCCGGGTGTGGCGTTTGCCACAAATTATATGTACACTTGCTCCGAGTCCGGCCAGGAAGAGATAAAACAGGCAATTAAGAGGGAAAAACTTAACCGGATTGTGGTAGCGGCCTGCTCACCGAGGATGCACGAACTTACTTTCAGGCGCACCATTGAGAAAGCGGGACTTAACCGTTATTTCCTTGAGATGGCCAATATAAGGGAACATATCTCTTGGGTGGGCCTTGACAAAGAGGCCAATACCAATAAAGCGATGGAAACGGTCATGATGGCGGTCGCAAAGGTCATGCAGAACAAACCGCTTTTCTCGTCATCCTTCAAAGTGAATAAGAGGGTGTTGGTGATCGGCGGAGGTGTGGCGGGAATGCAGGCAGCGCTTGACTGTGCGGACGGTGGGCTTGATGTCATTCTTGTCGAGAAGAGTCCAAGCGTGGGCGGCATGATGGCCCGTCTCGACAAAACCTTTCCTACCATAGATTGTTCCATCTGTATCTTGGGACCGAAGATGGTTGATGTGGCCCAGCATGATAAGATAACCCTGCATGCCTATTCCGAGATTGATGAGATCAAGGGATATGTAGGGAATTACCAGATCAAAATCAAGAAAAAAGCAACCTACGTAGACTGGACAAAATGTACGGGTTGTGGTCTCTGCATGGAAAAATGCCCCTCCAAGAATGCCTACGATCATTTTAACTTCGGAGTGGCACCAACGCGGGCCATAAATATTCCTTTTCCCCAGGCTATTCCAAAGAAGGCAAAAATTGACGCGCAATATTGCCGGCAATTCGTAAAGGGGAAATGCGGTATTTGTGCAAAGATATGCCCCACCGGTGCAATTAATTACGAGATGCAGGATGAGATAGTTGCGGAGGATGTTGGTGCCATCGTGGTCGCCTCCGGGTATGGCCTTATGGATATAGACAGGCTTCCCGAGTACGGTGGCGGCAGATATCCGGATGTTATTACAGGAATACAATATGAGAGGTTCCTCAATGCTTCCGGTCCTACGGAGGGCAATATCCTGAGACCTTCCGATAAGACCGAACCTAAAACGGTAGTATTCATTTCATGTGCCGGGTCCCGTGATAAGTCTTTCGGTATACCATACTGCTCTAATTTTTGTTGCATGTATATTGCCAAGCAGGCAATTCTTACAAAGGACCATATACCAGACTCTCAGTCTTTCGTCTTCTATATGGATATATGCTCTCCGGGTAAGGGTTACGATGAGTTTACTCGCAGGGCCCAGGAAGACTATGGGGCTAAATACATTAGAGGAAAAGTTTCCCGCATATACCTTAAGGGTAAGAAGATGGTCGTAGTGGGTACTGATACGCTTCTTGGTACCCAAGTGGAAGTTGAAGCGGACCTTGTAGTTCTCGCCAGCGCAGTAACGGCAGCCCCCGGTGCTGTAGGACTTGCCGAAAAACTGCACATCTCTTACGATGCCTTCGGATTTTATGTGGAGAGTCATCCCAAGCTGAGACCAGTTGAAACCAATACGTTGGGCGTCTACCTTGCCGGAGCGGCCCAGGGACCAAAAGACATCCCTTCGTCGGTAGGGCAGGGAAGTGCCGCCGCAAGCAAGGTTCTTGCTCTTTTCTCTAAAGACATGCTTGAATCGGATCCAGCGGTGGCCAAAGTTAACGAAAATACTTGCGTCGGATGCCTCAAGTGTATGAGGACCTGTCCTTTTCAAGCCATTAAGGAGAAAGAATTGAGGGGTGGAGAGGTCGTTGCGAGTGTTATTGAAACAGTCTGCGCCGGTTGCGGGGTCTGCACAGCGACCTGCCCATGCGGGGCCATACAGCTCTCACATTTTACGGATAATCAATTGTTGGCGGAGGTTAATGTAATATGTCAGAAATAGCCTTCAAAGAGCTTAGAATTGTTGGTTTTCTCTGTAACTGGTGCTCATATGGTGGAGCAGATACGGCAGGAGTCAGCCGCTTCAAGCAGCCTACGGATCTCAGGATCATCAGGGTTCCATGCTCGGGCCGGGTTGACCCTCTGTTTGTGGTAAAGTCGCTGCTCAACGGGGCGGATGGCGTACTTGTTTCCGGTTGCCATCCGCGAGATTGCCATTATACCGACGGCAACTTTTACGCAAGGCGCAGGCTTGAAATGCTGAAGCGGCTTCTACCTTTTCTTGGCATAGACGAGAAACGATTTCATTACACATGGATATCGGCTTCCGAAGGAGTTCGATGGCAGCAGACGGTGACAGATTTCACCAGAAATATCCACAAACTGGGTCCATTGCATTCTAAGGTGGAGGCACAAAATGGGTCCTGAGAAGCTGAAAGAAATTATTAATAAAATTATTAAGGATGTTGATGTGGTGGTTGGGTATAAGGAAGGGTTTGATAAACTTCATGCCACACCCTGTTTTATTACCAAACCCGAACAGACTGATCGGATAATTTTAAATGCCCTGTGTGCGCAGAATCTTGCAAATTATCTCCTATCACTGAAGAGCAGGAAAATTGCCATGGTGGTCAAGGGGTGTGACAGTCGCACGATAGTCCAGTATATGCAGGAAGGTTTGATTAACAGAGAAAAAGTGGTTGTTATCGGGGTGCCCTGTACCGGGGTTGTGAGCGTGAAGAGAGTTCTCAGCAACGTCAACAGCCAACCTATTTTGGATGTAAAGTTTTCAGGGGATGAGATAGCGGTTATAACGACAGCGGGGGAGCAGAAATTTTCCATAAGAGACGTGGCACCCGACAAATGCAGAACCTGCCTTTACCCTACTCCGGTTGTATATGACTACCTTATCGGGGAGGCAATCCAATCTGACAAAGCCCATGAGGGTGTCTATAAAGATGTGGAGGAATTAGCCGCCATATCTCTCGAAGAGAGAAAAGTTTACTGGGAAAAGGAGTTTGACCGTTGCATACGTTGCTATGCGTGCAGAAATGCCTGTCCCATGTGTGTATGTCAGGACAGTTGCATCGCTGAAAGCAGGGAACCTCACTGGATTAGCCAGAAATCCAACCTCACCGAAAAGTTCATGTTTCACATGATTCACACATTACACCTTGCGGGAAGGTGCGTGGAATGCGGAGAATGCGAACGGGTCTGTCCTATGGGGATACCGGTCAATATACTCAAGAAGAAGATTAATCGTGATATGAGAGAGCTTTTCAACTACGAACCGGGGGTAAAGCCGGATGAAAAGCCACCAATGTTTACTTTCAGCATTGAAGAAGAGAAGATAGAGGAGCATAAACTCTAATGGCTGACACAGGTTTTATCCCAAAAGAGAAGTGGGCGACATTCATAGAAGTTCTGAGTGCAAAGGAGCAGGTCCATGTACCCTGCCTTGAGGGTGACATGATTATTTTCAGGTCTTTCGAAAAAGGGAGGACGCTTTGTTTTGAGAGACCGGCGAATATGCCACCCAAAGCCGTGATCTTTCCGCAGAGCGATACGCTTTTTTCTTTCAAGTTCATAAAGGACCCAGAGAATCCTCAAAGGGTTGGTGTGGAACTGACGGAAAACAAGGATTTTCCCAAAACTATTCTGATTGGGGCCAGGCCCTGTGATGCGAAGGGTTTTACTATATATGACAGACCTTACACTGAGACGGACACCCCTGATCCTTATTATAAGGGCAGGCGAGAACAGACGACCATTCTGACCCTGGCGTGCCAGGACCCCTCGGCTGGTTGTTTTTGCACATCCGTCCATAGTGGCCCGGCTGATAAGGAAGGTTCCGACGCCCTCATCACCGAGGTAGAGAAGGGTTATTTTGTAGAAATCCTTAGCGAAAAAAGCAGTACACTTCTCAAGGAAGCTGGTGTGGAAGACGGTAGTGCCTACCAGGATGAAGCGCATAAGAATCAGGAAGCTGCCCGCAGTGCGGTAAAACAACCTTTTGCTGACAATTTGGCGCCTAAGGTTTCAAAAGAGCTTTACGGGAACGATGAGTTCTGGAAAGAAGAGCTCGCCAAATGCCTTAGCTGCGGCGTATGTACGTACCTTTGCCCTACCTGCTACTGTTTTAACATTACCGATGAGCGGGCTACGAATAGGGGAGAGCGGATCCGAAGCTGGGACAGTTGCATGTACCAGCATTTCACCTTGGATGGCAGCGGTCACAGCCCGAGATCGACGAAGTTTCTACGGTTCAAGAATAGGATAGGGCACAAATTTCTGTTCTACCCGGAGAAGTATAATAATGCTATTGCATGCTGTGGATGTGGCAGGTGTGTGAGATTCTGTCCCGTTTCCGTGGATATACGTGAAATAGTGTCAAAACTGCAGGAATCAGGCGTGAGCGCGGCTCAGCAGGGTGGGAACGATAAGAGTTGAAGGAGTAAACCCAATGTCTGACAATAAGAATCCTTATTTGCCTGAAATGGCGACTATCATGGATGTTATAGAAGAGACGCCCAATATCAAGTCTTTTCGCGTAGCGTTTAATGACCCGGAAAAGATGAAGACTTTCACTTTTGAACCCGGCCAGGTAGGTCAGCTTTCTGTTTTTGGGGTTGGTGAGTCGACCTTTGTGATCAATTCACCACCAACGAGGATGGAATACCTTCAATTCAGCGTTATGAAAGCAGGAGAGGTTACCGCGGCGCTCCATGAGCTTTTCCCGGGAGATCAGATGGGAGTAAGGGCGCCTCTGGGCAACTGGTTTCCTTATGAGCAGATGAAGGGCAAAAAGGTACTCTTTATCGGCGGGGGAATAGGACTTGCTACATTGAGAACACTGATCCTTTACATGCTTGATAACAGGGGTGACTATAAAGATATTACCATCGTTTACGGCTCCAGAACTCCACCCGATCTTTGCTATAAGGAGGACTTGAAGGAGTGGGAATCGCGCAGTGACGTGAATTTGATTCTTACTGTGGATACTGAATTTCCTGGATGGAGCAAACGCGTCGGTTTTGTTCCTAACGTGTTAAACGAAATCGCCCCGTCTCCTGACGACACGATTGCCATCACATGCGGGCCTCCGATTATGATCAAGTATGTGTTGCAGAACCTGACTCAGTTGAAGTTCGGC
The DNA here is from genome assembly GCA_031274925.1 of Syntrophobacterales bacterium. Taxonomy (NCBI): domain Bacteria; kingdom Pseudomonadati; phylum Thermodesulfobacteriota; class Syntrophobacteria; order Syntrophobacterales; species Syntrophobacterales bacterium. The sequence continues at coordinate 17,684 of JAISPL010000019.1, forward strand.
GATGAAAATATCGTGACTACTCTGGAGGCGAGGATGAAATGCGGCATAGGTATCTGCGGGAGATGCAATTTGGGGGCGAAATATATTTGCAAAGATGGTCCGGTCTTTTCCCTTGCTCAGCTAAGGGATCTTCCAGGGGCTCTGTAGGAGACCTTTTCGGGGACCCCACAAAAACGACTTCTACCCCGCCTGGGGACCATTACGGTGAAGTTTTCTATTTTACTGCCGGAAAGCCTTCTAAAATCGATATGCGATACCTGACAGAACAACATCGGTATCCCGATCATAGTCAGTTGTGACGCGGCCCCAAGTTGCCCTTATCGCCCAGTTATTATGGATCTGGTAGCTCGCGCTTGCGCTTACGAGCCAGTCCACCTTCGTTACGTTACCGCCGCGAGATGCTTCAAAACCGAGGTATGGTCCCGCACCGACACCAAGAGAGAACCTGTCGTCAAAAAACTTCCTGCTCGCCCAAATCTGTGTCATAGGGCCTTTGCGGGAAACAGGTCCTCCTTCAACGAGCCAGCCGGTAGACCATTCCAGATAGCGGAACAGGTTACGTCGATACTCCAGAGCGCCTGTCCAACCTGTTCCGTGATCAGCCCACTCATTGATTGCTGACACGCCCGCCAGGATAGCGACTTCGTTGTTTCCTGACGGAGAGGTTTTATGTGGCGATTCATTATGTGCGTCTTTTTTTGTGGCTCCCTCAAGTTGATAACCTATCCCTATCGTGGTCGCGAACGTGTTGGCGTTTTGAGATGTCCAGGTCCAATTCGAGCGGGCCTGGAATAGAAAGCGGCTTTCGGTGTACAGAGTGGCTGAAACGCTCATTACGGTGCCCACTCCATGGGTATTTGAGTAGGAATTATCGAATGACGGCCGCGTTGTATCGAAATACATATAAGGACCAATACCAGCAGCCAGTGAAACAGAGCGGCCGAACAAGGGATACCGTCCCCAGAACTGCAGCGAGAGACCATCACGCTTATGGTTTGGGATGTGCCCTTCATTCATATAGCTTACGCTCCATGCAGCATAGTCGCCTAATCCATGGAGATAAGTGAGTCCCCATGCGTAGGAGCTATCGGACGAGTCGGTCCGGTTTGTCAATCCGCCATGGACATAAATTTCCTGGGCAAACGCGGGACATATCGTGAAAAAGAATCCAAAAAACACGCAGAAAACGGTTTTCAACACGCTCACCTCCTGAACGAGAAAAAATTCCACAGTCAGTTTGACGGTAGCCTTCCAAAGACTGAAATGCCGACGGGCCGATATAATATCGTCTCATATGATGTAACATAACCCATGCCGCTTTATTGGTCCAGTGTTTTTGTCGGGATGTTGTGAGAATTTCGAATTGACTCCTGATAAATTTTATCCTTACTGATTTCAAAATAGGATCATTGATTTAACACTCAACCACAGCACAGAGTTTGCTTGCGGCAGAAATCACATTAACGGGGCAGTGCTGATCGGCGCTTACGGCCCGCATTGAAGGGGAAATATGTTTCCCCGCCGAAGAAAAACCCATTTACATCTGGACGCTCTTGGTGGTCTACAATGCCTGCCGCGAATCAAAGAAAGCGGCGGACAGGAGGAACAATTGGATAAGGGAAGGCGGGACCTGGATGAGGAGAGGGGGTACTTGGGTCAGCAAAGGACCGAGGTTTTTCGGCGTTTTACCGACTGCGTGGAATGTCATGTTTTCATTGGATATTCATGGTAAAACCGGCTGCTTTATTAGTTCCTCCTGCTTTTGGACTACTTCCTCCAGAATATATTCGTCTTTGATTATAAATGAGGGTTCTTTCGCCGGATAATCTCTTATCTCGAATTTGCTCAAAGTGATGGATGGGTTGTTCGGTATCTTCACGTAGGCGTGAAGGTCTGGAAGGTTCATAAGTTCAGAATCAAGGATTAAGCGCTGCCTTTTTTCCCGTTGCGTGAGAGACACGCCGTCCCGATAGTTAGATACTCCCATGTTAAAGGTTTCTTCCGTTTCTATGATTTCTTCATCCCCGATTTTGTCCACCAAATATTTCGCCGTTTTGGGATCGGATACCGCAAATATGACGGATGAACAACAGGCATTTACAATCGTGTCGGCCGCGTCCGGGGTATAGAGATTATTCAACTGCCTTATATCCTGTATCCCTATCCAGCAGGAACCTCCTTTGCTCCCGGAGGCGATAAGAAGTTCCTGGATACTTGATAGCCGCTGCAGCGTCCCGAACTCATCGAGTAGAAAAAATACTCTCCTTTTGAGATCATCGGGAAGAGAAAGAAGTTTCTTCCCGAGAAAGTCAACAAAGAGAGAAAGGATAGGCTTCAATGTGTCGTCTGACTGATTTGTCACAAAGATGAACCCCGGTCTGTCATTTGAGAGCCAGTCGGTCACAGAAAAGGCGCTGTCTCCATGGGACATATATTGGAAGGCATGGGCGTACTGCGTCATGGCAGCAAAGACCGAGGAGAGTGTCTGCCTGGAACCCGCATCTTCAATGTAGCGATACCCCGCCTGGCCTTCCGGGGTTATTCTTAACCACTCATGTATTTTTTTAGCCGGCGCGGCAACTCCCTTCCATATGTCTGAATTGGTCTTGAAATTATTCCTCCAGAGATAGTGCAGTATGCCGGAAAAGACCTCTCTCGCTGCGTCGTTCCGGAATGTGTCGCCCGTATAAACAGGAGGTATCAATGAGGTAGCCGCGACGTTAATGTCGCGCTTGGTCTTAATGTCGGAAAAGAGGTTCCATTCGACAGATCTTCGGTCTAAAGGATTGAAAATAATATCCCTTCGGGGATCATAGAATCTTTCAACATAACCTCCATTAAAATCATAAACCACTGCTTTGGCTTCTCGTTCAATGAGTCTCTCCGTCACCTGAGAGAGAAAGACCGTCTTTCCCGCGCCCGGTCTCCCTACCGTCAGGCAGTGTTTTATCTCTTCCTGTTTGGGCAATCTGAATGAACCGAAAGGCAGATCCCCCGGTCCGATCTGCCGGGCGAACTCCTGGGCGCTCACAAGCCTCGCACCGCGAAGGTGCTTCGTCTCAAGCTGCCTCTTTGATTTTCTTTTAAACATGGCAATCACAAAAGGACAGCCGCAATAAACTACCGCGGTGAAAGTTAAAACATAGATAAAGTTCACGGAGAGATAGTCGAAATATGACCGCAGGATATATGTATCTGGCATATGGCCCGCTTTCACTGAATCAAGCAGGTACCGTCCGAGAACCGCATACCTCTTTCCCTGAAGAAAGTAGGTTACAGTCAAAGCGGTGATGATGTGAATGACAAAGAATGCGAGGAAGACATACAGGTGCATCTTGAGCGCCATGCGAATGCCGTTGAACCATGTCTCAAACCCTTTATATGAGTTCGTTTTTTTTATCATTCTTCGTGCTTTTCTCCGTTTACGGTTACTTTGAGCTTCTTAAAACGCTCATTCAAGTCGTTGTTGTGGTGTGAATAGGCGATGGGATTTCCGGATATAGTCCGAAATGCTCCTGTCTCCCTTGAGGCGTTGCAATATTTTGTGCTCGCTATCGCTCAACTTAACCGATATTTGGTTCATTACTTCTCTCCGGTTTCCTGCTCCGAATCTCCTGCTTTTTTGAGAATAATCTCTATCTTCTCGACGTGGACGTTGTAATAGACAGTCCCATCTTTTTCTGTTGGTTCGCATATCGCCGGATAAAAATACAAAGTCGCCTTTCTTAACCTTGAGATTTTCAGCCATCTTACCAAAAACCTGACAGTTAAACCAGTCCTCATGAAAAATACTTTCGCCTGCTTCGTTTTTTCCATCGTACCGCTTTGTGCCGATGCTGAAAGTTGCCATCTTGCCATGCGCCGCATCGATGATTTTTGGTTCCCTTACATAGCCTGTAATTTGGATCCGGTTGACCGATTTCACAAGTCCTCCTTGTTTAATTCTGACTTTATGCAGCCTCTTTATACTGCTTAAGTATCAGATCCTTATTTACATACACATTGAATTTCATGCCTGGTCTGATCTCTATTGTGGGCTGCACGTTTAAGTTCCTGTTCGTAATATTCGCCCCCGCGGTGGAGATCTGCTGGGCCGCGCCCGATACCGCCTGCTGGGGGAATGTGGCGGTCCCTACGTCGTTGTTTCCCGCGGCTACCTTTGCGCCAGCCGAGAGTGTAGAGCTTAGTATCACACCGGCAATGAGCTTGCCGTAATGGTTATTTACCTTATCTTTCATGCCCGCATAGCCGGAGAGATCCACTCCCGCCATTCCTTCAAGGTCAATGGAATCGCCGTTCGGGAATATAAGTCTCGTCCAAACGATAAGTACTCTTTCCTGAGCGTAAGCTACCTTGGAGTCATACTTTCCGATTACCCGTGTTCCCTGCGGTATCAGCAGATACCTTCCGGTGACCGTATCATAGACATTCTCCCGCACTTGTCCGGTAAGATTGCCGGGCAAGTCGGAGTTGACCCCTGTGAGCATAACCCCGGGAATAATGGAACCCGCCTTGACTTCATACTTTGATAGCGGTGATATGAGGGCGCCTTTTACATAGACGTCCTTTGTGAGGTTTTCATGATCCGATACAAATTCCCGCTTCGCGGTCTGCATGTTCTGATCGTCGTCCTTCTGCCACGGCATGATTGGCATGTTGAGCTGGGGAGGCATCATGGCGGGGATCGTCGGGAGAAATGGCGCTGCCGCCGTGGGCGTACTCGCTGAACCTAAGAATTTTATCGGGCTCTTTCTCGCGTCAAGACGATCCTTTTCCGCGTCCGACATCTGGGCCATCTGAGGGACGTTGCCGCCTGTCTGGGCGTTATATTGGCTGATGGAGGACGGAGATATGCTCCTTACGCTCCCCACGCCGCCCATATCCTGATCGGCAGCGGCTGCCTGCATTTCACCTTTTTTGATCTGCTGCGCCTCGTGAAAATCTCTCAGGCCGTCATAGGTGTCAGGCGCGTTGGAGATCACCTCCGTCGCAAGGACGTTCTCGGGGGAGGAAGGGGCCTTCTGTGACGCTTCGGCGGCCTCCTGGGGCGTGAGTTTCTTCGGGGGCTGAAGTGCCGACATAAACGTAAAAGCCATGACAAGTCCTGCCACCGAGGCGAGGATTATGAGCATTTTACGGTTAAATCTCGTGCCCGTAGGAGTAGGAGGATGGATAAAGCTGCCCGTTACCTCCTTGGGTTCCTCCGGCGGTCTGTCTGTCTTCTTCCTGACGAATGATGCGAGTTTATCCGGGATCTTCAACACGTCCTCCCTTAGTCTTTTTCGATTTTCTTGATAATTACTCTTTCTTTGCCGTTTATCAATTCCGCCTGGGCAAAGAGGCGGTCTACTATGTAGTAGTTCCTCTTGACCCTGTAGTTAACGAGCATCAGGTTCTTCCCGTCGCTTACAAAGAGAGCGGGGGCCTCGCCTGATGACATTGTAGGGGACATCTGGATATAAGTTTTCATTCCGTCGTCAAAGACCATTCTTGGCGTCCAGGAATAGGAACCTCCGAAAAGACCGCTTTTTTCCTCTATTTTGTAACTAAAATTTATCTTCTCCGGGGTGATAAGGCCAGATACCTGCTCTTCTTCCTTTTCCTTCTTCACGGCCTCCTGCCGCAGGAAAGCCGCCTTCTCATCAAGCGGATAGGTCCATCCTATGATCGGATTGTAGGATTGCCCGGCGCGGGCCCTGATCTGGTAGGATCTTCTGTCCGTCGTGATTATGAAGTTGGTAGAGATGTTTGACTTCAAAGGTTTTACATATATGTGCCACTGCTTTGTATCTCCGCTTCCCGACTGCGCCCGGTCCACCATCCAGCGGGTAGTATCTCCGCCCCCTACAAAGACCACTTCCTCTCCCGGTTGGAGCTGTATATCGGTTAAGTGCCCCTCGTGACAGTAGATCTGATATATGCCGGTCTGTCGGTAGAAGAAGATGGATTTGGCACTGATCTGCACGGCTTCAGAAGCGTTCTCCACGCCCTCCCGCTCGGCTGCCTCTATGGATTTAGCTGCCTTGAGAGAGTCGCTTTCTTCCTTGGGGGTCATGGGGTCTTCATCCGGGGGCGTTGGTGTTGTTGTCTGTACAGGGCCGTCTCCCGCTCTGGCGGAAGGGATGACGCTTGCGTAAGGTAACAGGCAAAGGGCGATAAGCCCGGCGCCGAGTACGGCCACGAGATACGCCCTGTAGGCGTCTCTGAATGGAGAATCACCTCCAAAAATGTTCCTAATTGCCTTATATGTGTCTTTGATGGCTTTCATTTGTTCCTCTCCTTTTAAAGTTCCCTGGACCATGAAAAATCGCTTATGTATAGTCCCAGCGGGTTTATCATGATCTCTTTTTCGCTTGAGGGCGGGGTAAAGTCGATGGTGATGAGACCGGTCATGCGGTAGGACTGCTTGGGGGAGCCTTCCTTGGAGAATACGTCTTCGGTCCAGCGTACCTGATAGGTCTTCTCCGACATCTTGACAATCGCAGTCGGTGTGACCGATATGGTCTCTTCCCCGATCTTGCTCATGGGATCGTCCTTTTTCAGGATCTCATTCATCTTGATCGCCGCTTTTTGCCGCATGGAGGCATACGCGCTTACGAAGGACTGCTTCTTGACCACCGCGTCAAGAGGCAAGGCCCTTATATCTTTAACCCACTTGCCGAGAAAGTATTTGATCTCATTCTCGTTTGCCGAGCGGTTGGCCTGGGTGGCCTTACTCACTGCAAGGAGTTCCCCGGCCTGGCCCACTTCGATGATGTAGGGGGCTACAGATGATTTTGTTGACTGAAAGATTAACCCGAGGATTAGGACCAGGCAGAGACCCATGGCGGCGAAGGCGATGAGCCGCCAGTTATACGCCTGCATCCGCGCGGTCCCTATGCGGTTATCCCATATCTCCTTCGCCTTGAGGTAGGGGGTAAGAGGCAGGCCATCCGGTTTGTAGGTTTGGGTCGGCTGGTTGAATTCACTGCTCATGATTTATCTCCTTTCGGGTCTGGTTTTGCGCTTCCTTTTGTGGCAGAAGGGGGAACTTTGTTATCTGCGTGATTCATGCGGGTTTTCATGGCCGCATAGTCCATACCGCTGGTACCGGAAAAACTGCCCCATCCTGCGCTGGATGAGCCGCTTCGTGATGGCGGGCTTTTCCCTGCCCCGCCTGAACTCTTTATAAATCCGTCAGGGTCGGCAACGGCCCGCCTGCCGGTATTGTAGGATGATTTTAAAGACTCTGTAACCGTGTTGATTCCCTTTGATATATAACCCGCGGCGAGGCCGGCTACTCCTCCCATTCTTCCTTCCCCTCTCATTTTTCCTTCCTTGGCGGCGCCGGCGGTCTGACTTATTCCCCCGGCGGCCGCCTTGACTGCGTTATAACCTTGCTTTGCCACGCCGGCAGCAGCTCCACCAAGTGTGGCTGCTGCCGAACCTGCGGAGGCTGCCGCGCTTGCGGCAGTCCCGGCGGTAAGCGAGGGACTCCCGGAGAGAAGGCTCGTTGCCACGGTAGGCGCGTGCCAGGCGAGGAAGGTAATTGCGAGAGAGCCGAGGAGAAGACAGAGGTCTTGTTGCAGGGTCGGATCTACAGGTAAGGTCCATGTCTGGACGAGAGGAATGGAAACAGCGGCGATAAACGCAAGGACCATGAGCTTAATTCCGAAAGAAAGAACCGCACCGATGGCCTTCTCCCCGAGAAAGGCGGTACGCCTGTTGACTCCAAAAGGGAGAAGGATAAGGGCCAGCGTGGATACAACATAGAATTCAAGGTAGGTGATGAATATTTGTATGCTGATGATGAAGAATAAAAAGACGATGAGTAAGCCGACAAGACCGGTGAAAGCTATGTCCGAGAGATTTTTCATCATGTCCATCACGCCTATATTTTTGATGTGATCAAAGATGGGAGCCGTGAGTATGATGCCTTGATCAGCCAGAGCAGACGGGTCTGTCAGTAGGGCGCTACTAAGCGATCCCCCTCCGGCTTTGAGACCTATTGCCGAAAAAGTGTTCGAGACAGTATTTATTAGCATCTTATAATCCATGACGATCCATATAAAGAAGCCATATTTCAGAGTCTTCTGAATAAGGGTTTTCATATGGTCGCCGTCGCTGAGATTGAGAACAACGGCGAGCACAAGGTCTATAACTATGAGTGTACCGAGAAGCCACTTGGCGTCGCCGTGGATGAAACCGATGCCGTTGATAAAGGCGAGACCGAAGCTTTTCAGGATAATAGTAAGTATTCCAACATCGGGTGTCATTTTTTTATCCTAATATTGTTGTATTCCCGGTCCTTTGCCCGGTCCGTCAAGCGGTCTTCTCGGGGGGCCGAAATCAAACTGTCTTTTCAGATTGGTGGCAGAATATGCATCAATAGCGGCACTACATTCCCTGTCAATCATTTTCTCGGCACTGGACAGACGCTTGCATTGTTCGATTTTTGCCTTCATTTCTTCTGGATGTTGTTCGTAATATTCAACGGTTTTTGACCCGCAGGCCGGAAATAACATAGCAATGGCAACAAGAAGTAATAGTTTTTTCATAAATTCTCCTAGAATTATTTGATGTGGGAACCCTTACCCGGTTCTTGTAAAGGGTCTTTTATAATATACTTATCAAGCGGATTCTCTAGAATTATTGGAAGAAATTGATTGGAAGCCGCCTCTTCGGCTGCCGTGCACTCTCTGTCAGCCATTTTCTCGGCTTTGGACATTCGTTTTCTGCACTCTAGAAGTTTCTCTCTCAGTTCTACGCGGTGTTTTTCATAATACTTTGCATCCTTTTTTGACCCACAACCCGGAAATAACATAGCAATGGCAACAAGAAGTAATAATTTTTTCATGTTTGATCTCCTAATATTGTTGTATTCCCGGCCCCTTACCCGGTCCTGCAAGCGGACTTTTTCTCGGGGGGCCGAAGTCAAGCTGCCTTTTCAAATTTGTCTCCGACATTGCCTGCTTCTGCGCTTCCGCTGCAAAGTACGATGTTTGCGCCCTATTGCTCGCGGCGACTATTTCCTGAAGGCGCATAAGCTGTTGCACGGTCATACCTGATAATTGATTTCCTACCTGGGCGGCAGAAACAGCGCCTGATGCTGATTGGGATGCTTGTATCAGGCTTCTAAGGTTGGCTTCATCATCTCCTATCTGTGCGGTCAGTCCCTGCGCTCTCATGGCATCGTAGGCGCTGTTGCTGCTTTGGTCTAAGAGCTTTTGAGCCTGATTTGCATATTCTTTGGCGGGAGTGTTGTTATTGTAGCTCGCAAAGTTCTTATATACGCTGTCATAGGCGTTTTGGAGCCGGGCGTAGTCCATGGAGATACCGCGCATGCTGTCCCTTACCGTGGCAAGGGCCGACATATTGGCCTGTATCCGGGACAGGGAAAGGGACGCGGCAGAGGGACTCATGTGCTGGAGATTTCTCGCCTGGTTCTCCAAGGCTCGCATCTGATTCTCAATCTGTGTGGCTGTGTTGGACGCTGTCTCAAGCTGCTTGAGATAGCTCTGGATCGCCTGCACGTAGACGGACGGATCAAAGACTATATCTCCGACTCCGAGTATGGCTTGGCAGGGAGAATACAGGAGCATGGACAGCAGTAAAACAATACCGATAAAAAGGTACTTTAGGTACTTCCAACGAATCATTCATTACCTCCTTTTAGGTTTTTTTCTTCTAACAAATATTATGTAACCGGTTCTCTTGCTTATACACCCTTTAAACGGCCTTCCAGCCTTACTCTCCCAAAGGCTAGCGGGGAGTACAGACCTCAAAAGCCGAACGATCATGCCTCAAAACCTGAATTTACGAGGCTCCTGTAATCCATGACAAACCAAATAAAAAAACCGTACTTCAAGGTCTTCTGAATAAGGGTCTTCATATGGTCGCCATCGCTGAGATTGAGAACCACGGCGAGGGTGAGGTCTATGACTATGAGCGTACCGAGAAGCCATTTGGCGTTGCCGTGGATAAAACCGATGCCGTTTGTAAAGGCATCGCGGAAGCTGCTTAAGAGTGTGGTAAGTATACCGGCATCGGGTGTCATTTTTCTATCCTAAAATTGTTTTATTCCCGGTCCGTTACCCGGTCCCTGCAAAGGATTTTCTTTTATGGTACTTTTGAAGAAGCGTTTGGAAATAACATTGTTAACCGCCGCACACTCTCTGTCAGCCATTTTTTCCGCTTGAGACATCCTGCCGCATGCTTCTATCTTCGCTCTCATCTCTTCGGGGTGTTTTTCATAGTATTCAGCGGTTTTTGATCCGCAGGCCGGGAGTAACATAGCAACGGCGACAATAAGTAATAATTTTTTCATGGTTTTATCCTCCTAAAATTGTTGTATTCCCGGACCCTTGCCCGGACCGTCAAGGGGTCTTCTCGGGGGGCCAAGGTCAAACCTACTTTTCTATTTGGCATCAATGGCGGCGACACACTCTTCGTCAGAAAGGATCTCCATTATGGTCATTCGTTCACACTTTTCCAGCTTCGCCTTCATCTCTTTAGGGTGTTTCTCGTAGTACTCTTTGGTCTTTGCCCCGCAGGCCGGAAGTAACATAGCGATGGCAACAAGAAGCAATAGTTTTTTCATGATTTTATTCTCCTAAAAATGTTGTATTCCCGGACCCTTCCCCGGTCCCTGTAAGGGGCGCTGTATATGGTCTCCGCGGTACATTTGAATAAAGGTTTCCCGCTTGAGGAGGAAACTTCCCCTTGGGTGCGATCTTCTCCCGGACTTCCTTGGCTTGTGTCTGCGCCTCTGTATATATTTCCTGACCGGCGTATCCCGCGATACGCTCTAAGAGAACTTTTGTTTCTGAATCAATTTTAGTAAATTCTTCCCCTGCTTTTTTGGTTTCGTCATCCATCATGATTCTTCTCCTTGTACAGTCTCAAAGAATGATGAATCAAGATTCTTGTATCTCAGCCAGGCGTTATTAAAATCTTCCCCGGCTGCCTGGATCTCGCTCACCATCTTTCGGTCATCGGGGGAGCTTGATCCGCAGTAAGCGAGAGCCAAAGGCCCAAGGGCAAGATCAAAGAGCCTGGATCCTTCGGGCGACTTGTAGTAATACTGCCTTTTAGGGGTGGCCGTGCCGATGATCTGCACTTCCCGAGAATTGAGGCCATAACCCTGGTAAATGGCGGCCATCCGCTCATCAAGAGCGTTGGAGTTGGGGAGATAAATCTTGGTGGGGCAGGATTCCTTGATCACGGCCGATATGGAGCTATTCTCCACATCCTGGAGCGACTGGGTCGCAAATACCACTGCCACGTTGGCCTTACGTAAGACTTTGAGCCATTCCCGGATCTTCGCGGCAAAGATGGGATTGTCCAAAAAGAGCCAGCACTCATCAAGAAAGAGGATGGTAGGCGATCCGGTAAATCTCTGCTCAAGGCGATGGAAGAGATAGGAGAGGGCGGGCGGCACTGCCGCTCGTGTCTCCATGAGCTTCGCCATCTCAAAGACCTGCCAGCGGCCATAGGAGAGCGTGTCGTGACTTGAGTCGAAGAGACGGCCAAAGGAACCGGCAATGGTCGCGGGTTCCAGGGCTTGCCGGAGTTTAGTGTCTTGAAGAAGCAGAGTAAAGCCGGTCAGGGTGCGCTGCTCAGGAGGGGAAGATGAGAGAGACTTCAGGGCCGTCCATACGGCCTTTTTGACGTCGGGGTTGACTTCTACATTTTCTGCCCGGAGGAAGTCATATATCCACTCGGCCGCCCAGGAGATCTCAAGCTCGTTATCAATCGCGGCTAAGGGCTGAAACGAGAGCGTCCCCCCCGATGTATCTGCGCCGAGGTCGTAAAAATCCCCTCCTACTCCCGCCGTGAGCGCCTTAATGGAGCCGTCCTTGTCAAAGAAGTATATCTGGGCGTCTTTATATCGCCTGAATTGCGCGGCGAGGATTGCAAGGAGCACCGACTTGCCGGAACCTGTCGGTCCGACTATCATGGTATGGCCCACGTCGTCGATGTTAAGGTTGAGGCGGAAGGGCGTGTTCCCTGAGGTCTCCGTGTGCATGAGGACCGGGGCATTTAAGTGAGTATTCATCTCAGGGCCTGCCCACGGAGCCGATAAGGGGAATATGTGCGCGAGGTTCATGGAACTCATGAGGGGCCGCCTTACATTCGCTCGGGGGATGCAGGGGAGCGAGCCGAACCAGGCGTCGACCGCGTTCACTGTTTCGTTGATCACCGTAAAACCCAGACTGGTTATTGTCTTCTCAACGGCCCGTACTTTCTTTTGCGCTAAGATGGGATCTTTATCCCATACGATAATCGACGCGGTGTAGTATCCATAACTTACAATGTCGTCGGCCACCTCCTGTAAAGCTGCGTCGGCGTCGGCCGCCTTATTCATGGCGTCGTTATCCACCATGGCGCTTTCTGTCTGGGTGATGGTTTCCTTGATAAGGACTCCGACACTCTTTCTTTTGGCAAACCATTGGCGGCGGTATTTGCCAATCTCAGATAAAGCGTCGCGTTTATCCATGGGAAGGTACCGGGTCACCCAGCGGTACCCAAAGTTGAGTCTGTTGAGATTATCCAGCAGGCCAGGCACGGTTGATCCAGGAAAGCCCATAATGGAGATAACTCTAAGGTGATAGTCTCCAAGGCGTGGTTCAAAGCCGGAGATAAGGGGGGTGTCCGCAAGTAAGGCGTCGATATACATGGGTATTTCAGGGGCTATAACCGGGTGTCTCTTGGGGGAGATGCAACTGTGGAGATAGGTTAGCGTCTCGCTGTCGGTAAGCGGCCTTGCCTCAGGAAGAACCTCTGAGAGAAGGGAATAGATCCTGTCCGTTTCCGTGATAAACGCCTTCAGATGAGCCTGATATGTCTCCTGCTCTTTTTCATGGCCCTTGCCTCTTTCGATGAAGGCTTTCTCTACCTTCTGGTGGCGCTCCGGGGGAGGAAGATAGAGCAGGGTAAGATAATATAGACTCTCGTAGTGGTTGCCGAGAGAAAAAAATACCCTCCTTTCTTCCTCAATCAGAAGAGTCACCGGGTCAGGGAACCCCGACTCTGGGTATTCCTGGCTGCGCATCCTTTGCGCCTCGGTATAGATTGCCCAGCCGCCGGAGAGGCGCTTGATCGCATTATTGAGCCGGGCGGTGATTGAGACGAGCTCGGCAGGGGTGGCGCTGTCCAAGTCCGGCCCCCGGAAAGCATAAGATTTCTGGAAGGAGCCGTCCTTGTTGAGCACCACCCCCGGAGCGACGAAGGCCGCCCAGGGGAGGAAGTCGGATAGTTTGTCAGATTTTTTCTGGTATTCTCTGAGATTGAGCATGTCAAGTTCCGTAGTATGATTTTTGTTTGATGTGGCGGCGGAAACAGTCAAAGAACTGGGGGTCGCGCTTGGTCATAACGACTGCCGCGATGTGGACGAAGAGACAGAAGGGGATCACATAGAAGGAGTGGAGGGCTATACCAAAGGCGGCGCCGATGGTGCCGTTAAGAATGGCAACCGACCGGGGTACTCCCCCCATGAGGATTTGTTCGGTTAACGCCCTGTGAAGCGGTATCTCGTATCCCTCCATGGCCCTACCTCATAAAGCAGCCGCCGGTGAAGCCGAAGAAGGCGAGACCGAAGGTGCTTGCGGAGAAGGCTATTGAGAGACCGAAGACTATGCCCAGGGCCTTTTTCATGAGGCCGCCGCCTTCTCCAAAGGCAAGGCCAAGGCCCGTCAGGGCGATGGCGAGGACACCGGCGATCTTAGCGACAGGTCCCGTTATGGAATCAAGGATCCTCTGAAGAGGACTTTCCCACGGCAGACCGGAACTTGCGGCATGGGCGAGGACGGGCAGCAAAAGGATTGCCGCCATGATCAACAAAACCGAATAGCGCTTCATATAAAAACCTCCTAAAGTAAGTTCTTGACGACATAATCGCCGCCTGTAAATCCCGTCACCTCGATGATTTCCTGGATTCTTCTGGAGTGACGGTAACGCTCAATGTAAATAACGTTGTTCACCGCCTCGGCGATAAGGGCCTGCTGCGGTGTTGGTATTGCCTCCTAATTAGCTGCTCAAGGCGGGTAAGTCCCCCTTTTGCGCTATTGGCATGAACTGTGGCAACGCCTCCGGGGTGGCCCGTGTTCCATGCTTTGAGTAAGGTCAGGGCCTCCGGGCCTCTCACTTCTCCGACGATAATTCTATCCGGCCGGAGCCTCATGGTGGCCTTTAAGAGATCATTCATGGAGACATGATCCCGGGAGCGCAGGAATACAGTATCCGGCGCGGTGCATTGGAGTTCCAGGGTATCTTCAATGATTATGCAGCGATCCTGGGTTTTCGAGACTTCATGGAGTACCGCGTTGGCGAGGGTGGTCTTGCCGGAACCCGTCCCGCCTACGATAAGGATATTCTTTTTTTGCTGGACCGCTTCGATGATTTTTTCTTTTTGAGACTCGGTTATAATGCCGTCTCTGATGTAATCGTTGAGCGTAAAGACCATGAGCGCCTTTTTGCGTATGGTAAAGACGGGAGTGGAAGTGACAGGGGGCAGCATCCCCTGAAAGCGGCTTCCGCTGCCCGGAAGTTCCGTTGATACCATGGGGTACGCGGCATTGCATATTGATCCGGTGGAACTGGCGGCGAGCTCAATGACACGCTGGGCGTCCGCGGGGGACATGGTGGCTCCGGTATCTGATCTGCCGGCTCCCAGGCGGTCTTCCCATAGACGGCCATCGGGATTAAGCATCAACTCTACTACCGAGGGATCGGCAAGAAGTTTATTCACGTGAGGTCCAAGGGCCGTACTTAGCATCTCAAGCAGTCTGTGGTCGTGAGTATCTGTGTGGAGATCCCGTACATTGTTCATGGGGCGTCGTCCTTACGGTAAAAGGTGATAGCATTGATGGGTTCGCAGGGGATTGTGCGGAGGGAGTGAGTGCGAGCTGAGCGAGTTGATACGAGACGGGTAGTGTGCGTTGGTAAGCAATCTATGCCGCGGGCTTTTTTGAGGATTTTTGTAACATAGCGGGTTCCTTTGTACGGAGTGCCGGTATTGTAAGAAGAAAGGGCTTTAAGAAGAATAAGGTCAGGAGAATCTTTGGGGTTTTTGTCCCGATGGCGATAATAAAAGTCTGCTAAGATCTCCGTGCCGACCCTGATATTTGTACAGGGATCGAAAAGGCTTTCATGGTCTATTTTTTTCTTTCTCAGGTGCCAAGAGTTGATCTGCATGAGGCCCATGTCTATGGAGCGGCCGCTCTTAAGGAGTCTGCTTGCAATCTCGGCAGCCTCGGTGCGGCTGGAAGGAGTGTAGGAGGTTCCGGTGTCGTTATCGTGGATGGCGAGAGGGTTGCCGGAACTTTCTACGTCGATTATGGCTTGGGTGGTCGCAGGATGGACCTCGGGGCCGCAGGTTGTAAGTGTGGACAAACCAAAAACGCCGGCTAAGAAGAAGATGGCCCCGATCATACCCTGCGCTTACCAATACCAGAGGGGGGTCGCTTTACCTTTAATGGAACTTACCGGAACAGCACCGAAGTATCTTCCGTCAAAAGAGCGTGAATAAGGGGAGATGGGCAGAAATGTCCCTGACTTAACTGTGTGGATGCCTGTAATTCTGGGTAGTGTTCCTCCTTCGCCGTCTTGGGTATAGACCGCGCCGATGTACTTATTGTTGATACAAAAAGAAGCGCCCTCTATGGAGAACGTATCTCCGGCGAGGGCGCCGATTTGCTTGATGAGAGGCCAGCCTGCCGGGAGCCAGCGGCGGCCATAAATATAGGGGCGGGCCACCTCAGGGGGGTCAAAGACGACCAGATCACCCGGGGTGAGGGCGGCAGCGGGGGTGATCTTATAGATGCCAAGGGGCATACTTGATGAGAGGTTCAGGTAGTAACGCTTTTGAGGGTTACTTGCGAGAATAGACAGAAGCGGCAATATTGTTGCTATGGATATTATAATCAGAATGTTACGTTGCCGTGTTGATACAGAAAAAGAATTAGTCCGTGCGCTTCTCATTCATCATTCCCTTATTTGGGTAGAATTTATCCTAAATAGGGTGTAACTGTCAAGAAGAAGCCACCATAATTTATCGAAAGATTTTATTGATGTACTAATAAAAATACAGACAATATTTAGAGGATGTAACGTATATCTACATTATCCTAAAGAGGGTGTAACTGTCAAGAAGAAACCATCATAATTTATCGAAAGATTTTACGAGTTTATCAAGCACTTCACGATTACGTTCAACAAAGTTGAAAAAATTGATGTCTTCCTTAAAAGAATCCAGGGCACAGTACAGAATAGCGAGGCGACGCATAAATTCAGAATCATTAA
Source organism: Syntrophobacterales bacterium (assembly GCA_031274925.1). Lineage (NCBI taxonomy): Bacteria > Pseudomonadati > Thermodesulfobacteriota > Syntrophobacteria > Syntrophobacterales > Syntrophobacterales bacterium. The sequence continues at coordinate 33,965 of JAISPL010000019.1, forward strand.
GGCCGAGGGATTTAGCGTAACTATGTATTTTTTCCTTCTCGGCGGTGGGAAGTCTTACATGAATCCGGTCATCTTTAGCGGTTCCAGCGGTTCTCATCGTCCCTCTGATAAAATGTAATTTTGCGCATTAAGCCTTTTTGCTATATGTAGTATGTAGGCTAATCTCTACTACGACATATGGAAATAATCAAGACATATTTCCAAAATCTCAATCCTTTCAGAGGATATACAATAGAGATTTTGTCGCTGGAAGGATAATTAGTAATGAACGATCTGAAAAAGTATTTGGATGAGCAGCCATCAACAGGATAGAAAACTGGAGTTGCAGTCCCACAATTAACAATCGGCTTCGGGCCGGTTATTGGACAAGGCTTTGTGAAAAGACGCTGGCTATCGTGTTCAGTTAAGCCCTGTCAACATATAAGACGAAATATACCATACTATCTCTATGGAAATTAACGAAACTCAATATGCACTGATGGTTGCCGCATCCGATAGGAACGCCGTAGTATTTTCACTTTCAGGAGATGCACCGCAAGGACGTAGCCGGATATGGTTTGCTCTTTAGACCGACATATCATAAAGGATAGAATTTGAATCTAGGTTTGTGGGTAATGTGGTCAACAAGAACAGGTCGGCCTGAATATCATTTGTGAGACCTCGATTTTCCGAAAAAATGGGCGATCCTTCTGTCTAAACCGAGTAGGATAGGGGGGACAAACAGGTTGGCCACATCTTTCCATGAATTGCCTTTCTGCTTCAGCCAACGGACCCTCCATTTCTCAAATTCCTCATAAAACTTTTCAAGAGGGTATTGCCTGCCTTTGAAACCGATCCCGACCACTGTGTGTGGAAACCTGTCGATCCCAGCATAGCCGACAAAAGAGGAGGCAAAAGGCGCAAGAAGGCTTCTGAAGCCGTCAGGGGTAAAACGCCAGTAATCATATGGAGTGGCGTGAATTCTGAAGTCGAGTACCGATGTTATTACGACGATCCCGTCCGGCTTAAGTATTCTGTGTATTTCATGAAGAGCGGTATGTGGAAATTCCACGTGCTCAAGGGTGTCGAGTGTGATGACTGTACCTACCGTGCTGTCCGGCTGGTCAATGTGGTGGAGGTTAAGGACACGGTCGACGCCGGTACCCTCACGCATGTCACATCCTACGTACTCCTTGCCCGAAAAAAAGGACCTCAAATCGGCGATTCCTTCCAGACCAGGCAATTGAAGGGCACCAAATTCGTAAACCGGTTGCTCAATAGGCAGGGTCTTAGCGATGATTCCGGCGAATTGCCTGATAGATTTCCTCATTATCCTTATCCTTGATCCTTCTCTTGAAGACTGGCTGTTTTTTAAACCGGTCCGACTCCATTCCATCCTTTGATTGGTATATTAATAGAACAAAACCATGGAGAAATCAACCGTGTGATAGTATAATAATTTTCTATCTTATGTATAAAACCAGGCCGCCGCGTCCCGTGAGTAATAAGGAAATTCATGGCCTGTGCCTAAGGAGAGACAATAATGAGATCGGACAGAATGAAGAAAGGGATCGAAAAGGCACCTCACAGAACTTTGTTTAGCGCGATGGGTTGCCTGCCCGAAGAACTTGAAAGACCGATAATAGGGATCGCTAATTCAGCAAATGAGCTTATACCGGGACACATCCAACTGAATAGGGTCTGCCAGGCCGTCAAGGACGGCATCAGACTGGCGGGCGGTACGCCCATGGAATTTTCCACTATAGGTATTTGCGATGGCATTGCCATGAACCACGAGGGTATGAAATATTCTCTCGGCTCAAGGGAACTGATCTGCGACTCCGTTGAAGTAATGGCGAAAGCATACCCCTTTGACGGCCTTGTGCTCATACCTAATTGCGATAAAATTATTCCCGGGATGATGATGGCAGCGATGAGGCTCAATATCCCTGCCATCATGATAAGCGGGGGTCCTATGCTTGCGGGAAGATTTAAAGGAAAAGCCGTGGACTTAATATCCGTCTTCGAAGGTGTGGGAAAAGTAGCTGGAGGTCTTATGACCGAGGAGGTTCTTTCCGTGCTTGAGCAGTGTGCCTGCCCTGGCCCAGGCTCCTGTGCCGGTATGTTTACCGCCAATTCCATGAACTGCCTCTCCGAAGCGCTTGGTATAGCCCTTCCTGGCAATGGGACGATCCCTGCGGTGCATGCGGCACGCATAAGACTTGCCAAGGTCACGGGGAAGAGAATTGTAGACTTGGTGAAAGAGGATCTTAAGCCGAGAGACATTGTGACCATGGATTCCTTCGTAAATGCCATAACTGTTGACATGGCCTTCGGGGGGTCCTCAAATACCGCCCTCCACCTTCCGGCCGTAGCCCATGAGGCTGGCATTAACCTGCCCCTTTCTCTTTTCGACGAAATTTCCGAGAAGGTACCTCATCTCTGTAACATGAGTCCTGCCGGGCCCCATCACCTTGAGGACCTGTGTGAGGCCGGAGGTGTATATGGCATCATGAAGGAGCTTTCGAAGAAGAAACTTATCAACAGGAAGTGTGTAACGGTGGCGGGCAAAAAAGTGGGAGATCTCCTCAAAGATGCTACAATTGAAGATAGAGAAGTGATCCGCCCCTTTAGTGCACCTTATCACGAGAAGGGCGGTCTCGCTGTATTGAGCGGCAGCCTTGCTCCCGATGGCGCGATAGTGAAGCGGATAGGCGTTCATGAGAGCGCCTGGCATTTTAACGGGAAGGCAAGAATCTTTGAGAGCGAGGAGGACGCAGGATCAGCAATCATGGAAGGAAGGGTTAAACCAGGAGAAGTGCTGATAATACGGTATGAGGGTCCCAAAGGAGGCCCTGGAATGAGGGAGATGCTTACCCCCACGAGCGTTCTTGCTGGAAGAGGGTTGGATGCTCAATGTGCTCTCATAACCGACGGAAGGTTTTCAGGAGGAACCAGAGGGTTGTGTATAGGCCATGTCTCCCCTGAAGCTGCCGAAGGAGGCCCAATTGCCTTCGTGCAGAACGGAGATATAATAGAGATTGACCTCATCAGGAAAAGTATAGACCTGAAGGTGAGCCCCAGGGAGTTGGAAAAGAGAAAGAGGGCGTGGAAGCGTCCTGAACCGAAGATAAAGACAGGCTACATGGCGCGCTACGCGGAGAAAGTAACGAGCGCGGCGACCGGGGCGGTTTTTAAGTGAAACTTTGGATGCCTGACCGATTCGAAAAAGGTGTACGGGAATTCGGGCGGAAGAGGAGATAAAGAGGAGAATGAAAGCCGATAGCTCTTTTTTCAATCTTTATCATCATAATTTCGTCCGTCTCGCCATGGCGGTGCCCGAGGTAAGGGTTGCGGACCCTGCCTTTAACGCGAGGACGACAATAGACCTGGCGAAGAAAGCAGAGGAGGAAAAGGCCCTTATAGTAGTATTTCCGGAACTGGGACTGTCGGCCTATACCTGTGAGGATCTTTTTCATCAGCAAGCACTTCTTGATGGTTGCCTGGGAGCACTTTCGGAGATATGCACAGCCTCCAGGAACTTATCAGTCGTCATTGTGGCAGGACTGCCCCTGAAAGTCGACCACATGCTCTTCAACTGCGCAGTCATCGTTTTTCGGGGCCAAATTTGCGGGGTTGTGCCCAAGACCTATCTGCCCAATTACCGGGAGTATTATGAGTTGCGCCAATTTACAACCGGAGACTGCGTTCGTGAGGGCAGTCTCCGTCTTCTGGGGCAGTCTGATATTCCTTTTGGTAATAACCTTCTTTTTAAGACTAACAGCCAGCCGCTTTTGACGCTTCACATTGAGATATGCGAGGACTTGTGGGTACCGATCCCTCCTTCATCCTATGCCGCACTGGCAGGAGCCACTGTACTCATAAACCTTTCCGCGTCGAATGCGACTGTGACGAAAGATGATTACAGGCGCCAGCTTGTATCCAATCAGTCTGCCAGATGTCTTGCCGCATACCTCTATACCGCTGCCGGAGTCGGAGAATCCACCACTGATCTGGCATGGGACGGACATGGGATGATCTGCGAGAACGGTACCATGATAGCGGAGACGAAACGGTTCTCTTATGAGCCGCAACTGGTTACCGGAGACGTCGACCTCGACCGTCTGATCCAAGACCGCCTGCATCAAAACAGCTTCAGCCGGAATGCCGAGAGAAACTCCGCAGATCTTGCCGGATTTCGCACTGTGCTGTTGGAAGTACCTCTTCCTGTTGAGGAAACGCTATTTCTTCGCAGGAGTTATGAGCGTTTCCCTTTTGTTCCAAGTGGCCGGTCCAGTCAGGATGACAGGTGTAGAGAAGTTTACGAGATCCAGGTTCAGGGACTGGTGAAGCGTCTTCAGGCCACCGGCATAAAGAACGTAGTAATAGGTATTTCCGGAGGGTTGGATTCAACCCATGCCCTTATTGTGTGTTCCCATGCAATGGATGTGATGGGTCTCCCAAGAACTAACATAATAGCGTGCATGATGCCAGGGTTTGCCACAAGCAATCGCACTCTTGACCAGGCCCGACGGCTGACCGCTGCAGTCGGGTGCACAACTCACGAGATTGACATCAAGCCGAGTTGCATGCGGATGTTTGAGGACATCGGTCATCCTTATGCACAAGGGGTACCGATATATGACATTGCCTTCGAGAATGTACAAGCCGGTGAGCGGACAAGCCATCTTTTCCGGATTGCGAACCTGAGGCAGGGGATAGTGGTGGGAACGAGTGATTTGAGCGAGCTTGCGTTAGGATGGAGCACATACGGAGTTGGCGACCACATGGCCCATTATCATGTCAATGCTAGTGTGCCCAAGACGCTCGTGCAGTATCTGATACGGTGGTTGGCAGACAAGAGGGAACTTGGGATGCAGGTGAGCGTGGTGCTTTACGATGTACTGGCAACTTCGATCAGCCCGGAACTGGTGCCTGGATCAACAGATGAGGAACCAGGTCAGCATTCCGAACATGTGATAGGCCCTTATGAATTGCAGGACTTCCACCTCTATTACTTGCTCCGGTTCGGTTTTCTTCCAACCAAAGTCGCTTTTCTGGCCTGGTCTGCATGGCATGACAAAATGAAAGGCACTTGGCCGGATATTCCTGAGGGACAGCGTCATCAATACACAATTGGAGAGATCAAGGCGTGGCTCAAAGTTTTTATCAGGCGTTTCTTTAAATCCAGTCAGTACAAGAGAAGTTGCATCGCAAATGCACCGAAAGTTGGGTCAGGAGGGTCTCTTTCCCCCCGGGGTGACTATCGTGCGCCGAGTGATAGTGAGGCCACGCCCTGGCTTGAATCACTGGAACGGATTCCCGAGACCGAGCCTGACTAAAAATAGATGGAGTCGAAGCCGAAGAGATCCGTCATCTAAATCTTATTTCATTTTAATAATAAGATTTTACTGTGAGGTGTGTTTTCTCTATCAAGTCGGACAGGCATATGATGAAACTGTATTTGACATACTCCTCCGGAATGGAATCAGTGGGCAGAAAATTAGCATGATGATGGCATTCGATAGTTTTGGGTATGATATTCGATAATTGCCAGTGATGTACCAATTTGGATCCTAAAATGGCACGGTTGATGCCGTAAGATGTCTCCTCTATACCGATGAGCGGTAAATCGGATGCGACTGGTTCAGGAATAAAGCATTTTCCTATAGGGTCTTTCCACGAACTTCCTAAAATTTCTTGACTATTTTCACTAAAATATCATAAACGTCTTCGTTTCTGAAGTTAAATCTGAATTCGCATTCTTTGATGTGCTAGTAAACTCTGTGCTGTGGTTGAGTGTTTATATCCGTCTAAAATCAAACCATCGCAGGCTTTGTAGCAATACTATGCTTAAGGGATGAACTTTTTTGTTGATTATTGCCCTTGAAGTTCGTCGGGGATGACTTCCGTAGGTCGTCCAAAAACATTTAATAATTTTGTAATCACTTAATTTACTATGTTTAAGCATATCTTGACATTATTTCCTTTTGGTTTAGTTGGAAAGATCCTAAAGTTATTTTACACAGTTTTAATCGCCTAAAAATACGTATTACGTCCTCCTGTCGGGCCAAAGAGACACCTCTATCCGGCTACGGACCGCGCGGTTGTCGCTGTTTTCCCGGGCGATAGCGAGAGCGCCATGAACCCTTTCTCGGCCATACAAGGAAGAACCCCAACGATAGTCAAGGGAGATTTCAGATAAGAGAATGGGAGGTGGTCTGGCGCGGCTGAATCAGTCTCTTGGCGTGCTCTAAGATATGATGGTAAGTCTCCATCCCTTATCTGAAAGCACAGATCTCGAGAATACAAAGCAAAAGAGATATCTGGACAACGATTTATTGATACTCAGAATGTAGTTTGTCCCTTCCATGACAAATGTAACCGTACTTGACAGATGGTAGAATGCCCTATAAACTTGGTTTGTGAGGATATCCCATCGGACTAAAGAGCGGCTTCTGCGTTAATTGTGACAACAAACATGGCTGTAAATCAAGACGACCGCCGTGTATTGATCAAATGGAACGAGATGGAGCGCTTGGAATCTCAGGCAAACGGTACCTGATGGAATGTGGCAAGATCGGGAAATGTAAAGAAGAGTGTTACTTCTTCCGTTCATGTTGGAATGAAGAGGAGTACAGTCGGATGATTGGCTAGGGCTTTATCACCATAAGACGAAATATACCTACTATACTATATGGAAATTAACGAAGCTCAATATGAACTGATATCAAGCCGTTTTCCAAAACACAGGAGACCTGCAGATATAAG